>JBEKJJ010000006.1:0-71908 GCA_050011295.1 Bryobacteraceae bacterium | reverse complement strand
CCCTGCTGAGCGGACAGGCGCTCTCATTGACATTTACCGCCGCGAGACAATTGCGGAGCAGCAGAGAGCGAGCGTTGCATCGGAAGCGCTGACCGCGGCCACCACTATGCCTTTAACAAACGATAGGCTCTCGGCGCTAGCCATGATCAGCCGCGACTTTGCCCGGCTCAATCAGCCGGCCAACGCAGCCTTCGCCGCCCAGTTGCTGTCCGAGACGTATAGCAAAGCATGCGACTGTGAGCGAGTCACGTGCGAGAAATCCGGCGAGAAGTTCGAATGTGTGGATTTGTTGAACCTTTTCGCCGAATATCTAGAGGAGTTCAAGATCAGCGCCGAAGCGATGAGCCTCAATAACATTTCGCTCGAGGCCCGGTTGTTGATTTTCAAACTGTACCAGTTACTGGGGTTGAAAACGCCGACGCTCTTTGGGAATTAGTCAGGCTTCCACCAACATCGCGCCCCAGTGGAATCCCGCCCCGAACGCCGCGAAGCAGATCAAATCCCCTGGGCATGGGCCATGCGCCTGCCACCATTCCGATGCGGCGATCAACATGGAAGCGGAGGAAGTGTTGCCGTAACCGCGAATATTCGAGTAGAACATTCCCGCCGCTACGTCGAGAGCCTTGGCCACGCGATCGATCAGATTCTGGTTGGCCTGATGCATCAAAAATATCTTGATGGTGGAGGCCGGCGTCCGATTTCTCTCCAGCAGCTCCTGAATTGCCGCGGGGATTTTGCGCGAGGCTTGCATGATTACCGAACGGCCATTCATCGCGAGCGGCGCGTCAAACTCCAGCCGCAAATCTTCGGCGAACGCGCCATCGGAATGTAAAACAGAATCGACGATCCTCGCCGGCCCCTCCCCGCGAGAAACGATGCACGCGCCGGCGCCGTCACCGAAAAGAACGGCCACCCCCTGCTCCATAGGTTCCCGAGTGGCTACGGTGGACATCTTTTCCGAGGCCACCACCAAAATATTGCCGTACACCGCAGCCAGCTCCGCGGCTATCGCTATCCCGAAAAGGCCGCCGGCGCTGGCCATTGGAACATCCAAAGCCGGCGCGTTGGTTGCTCCCAGGCGATTTGCCACGATGGAGGCCGGTCCGGGAAAACGGCGCTCGGTGGAACCAGAGCTTACGATAAACATTCCGATGTTCGCAGCCGTCATCCCGGCTCTCTCCAGGCACTCGGTTGCCGCGGCCACTGCCATGTCGGCGACGGATTCGTCCTCGGCCGCGTAGCGGCGTTCCTCAATCCCCGAGACATCCAAAATCCAATCCGGCGTGCGGTTCAACCGGGATCCAAGTTCCTGGTTCGGGACAATTCTGGTGGGTAGGTAGGCTCCGAAAGCCCTGAGGACGGCCACGGGTTACTTCCTGCTCTCGATGTAGGTTTCGATGCGCGCGATGGTTTCGAACTTCCGAGGATTCAGATCCGAATCCGGGATCTTGATCTGAAACTCGCGCTCCAGTTCGCCCACCATGTCAGGCAGCGCGAAGGAATCCAAAAAGCCGGAATCGAACAGCGACTCGTCGGCGGCCGGGACTGAGTTCTTCTTCGAGACGCTTTTGAGGATGGCGATGATTTTTTCGCTATTGTCCATTCGTAGCCTCGGCGCGAACCGCGAGAAACCGGTTGTACTGGTCCAACAACTCCTCAATCAGCATGTCGCCAACCAGGCGGTAGCCCGCGCCGGTGAAGTGCACGTAATCGCCCTGGCTCAAACCCGCCTGCACCCATTGGCGAACGGATCCAGAGCCGCCCATCCGCGACCGCCAGTCCCAAAATGCGCAGCCGTTTTCGAGCGCGACTTGCCGTTGGATTTCGATCACGTCATCCAGGTGCGGAAACGGCAGACGGCGGCCCCGATACCGTTGCAGGCAATCCGGTGGGCCAACTATAAGAATGCTGGCCACCGGCGCGTCGGCGCGCAGGCGATGGATCACTTCGGTGAAGGCGCTGCGATAATCCGCCTCGGTCCACCCTCGGCTGAGCGCTTCGTTGGTGCCATACGCAACCACGATCAACGCGGGATCGCGCGAGGCCATTTCGCCGGCTAGAATCGTCTGGTTCCAATCCAGCATCAGGCCGGCCTTGGCGCCGTTGATTCCGAGCGTCTCGTAGGTTATTCCGGAGTGATTCTGCGCCACCCATCCAAAGAGGCGGACCGGTGCGTCACTGGTTGTAGTCACCACATATTCGTGCGATCCGGCCGTCGCCGTGTAGCGATAGATACCAGGCGACAAATCGCCCGCGGTGTCGATGGTTCCGGCGGGCACGCCGTCCACGGCGAATTCCAGTTGTCCTCCGGAGGGTTGCTGCAAGTAGTGCAGCTCAATCTGCTCCGCGTCCGCCACCAAAGATACGGTTTGTCCAGCCGATCGCGTTGTCAAACTGACGCCGGACAATCCGTAGATCCCGTCGCCCTGACGGCCCACCAGGCCATCGGTGTACCAGCCGCGTGAGTTGTTGCCTTTCGAATCGAAGCGCCTGTAACCGGCAAAGGGATGGCCGGCGAGAGTGAATCCCGGACCACCGGTGCCGAATTTCGCTTGTAAGGATTGGCGCATCTCAGCCGCCCAATCGTCGGAGGCGGTGTGGGAATCGCCATAGTGCAGGACGTGCAGAGAGCCGTTCTCAGGCGGGCGCGAAATCTGCTCGAAGAACGGAACCAGAGCGCCAGCGCCTTCGAGCGTACTTGCGGGATGCGTGGCTCGCGCGCTTACGGCTTGGAACGCCACGTGGCGCACTTGCGGCGCAACAGCCACAATCGCTGGCCGGGGACGCTTCTTGTGCGCGATTTTCCGCGCGGGCTTTTTCTTGACTGGTTTCGTGGTTTTCTTGACGGGCGCCGTTGTGGTCGTCGCAGGCCAGGCGGTTATCGCGAACAATAGCGGGAGTAGCAACGCGAGTTTCCGCACTATTGCGCCGTTCCTTTCGCGGCTGCGTGCTCGGCCAGCCACTGTTGTCTGGATTTGAATTGGCGGAAGCCCGATTCAAGCGCCTGATCCAGCAGCACGCCCACCTTTTTCGCGCCGGCCGGGAGCGGATGCGTGAAATCCGCGCTCACCAGGCGAGGTTGGGTTTCGTACCAGCGCGCCATGGTTCCTTCGCCGCCCATGGCTTGAAAAGTATTGAAGAACGCGCAGCCCGTTTCCGCCGCGATCTGCTGCTGTACTTCAACGAGACGGGGCAGCGTGGCGGGCGTGGTGATTTGGCCGAGCGAGTTTCTTTCTCCGCGATCCATCGGGCTCATCACCAGCAAGGACGCTTTCGGAACAGCGGTTTTGATTCGCCGGATCACTTCCCGCAACTCGCCAGGATAGTAACGTTCGATGTAATCAGCATACAGGCTCTCATTCGTGCCGTAGTTCACAACCACCAAATCCGGTTGCTCATGCTCGAGCTCAGCGGCCCACTGGGTTTTCTCAAAAAAACGGACCACCATCTGCACCTGGCCGCCGTTCAGTCCTAAACTATTGTAAATCACACCCGGCCCATCTTTCTCGAAACTTACTCCAAACATTCTGACTGGGCCGTGTTCTACAAGCAATTCGATATCGCGCGCCCCGCTGGGCAGATCGAACATTTTGAATGCCGGCTGTTTCTCTGGTCCGTCCGTTTCCACTTTGCCGATTGGGGAATCGCCAGCTTGAACCGCGAGCGTTCCGCCGCCCGGCTGCCGCAGATATTTTATTTCGATGCGCGCATGGTCTTCGTGGAGCACGAAGTGAGAAGATGCGCCGGTTGAGCCTTCGAAGCTAACGCCCCCTACGCCGTGGAAACCGTCGTGGGCGCGGGATTGGCTGGCCGCCTCAATGTGCCAGCCGCTGCCGCGTACGTCTACGCCGCGATGCCCGTACCACGCCCATGGCTTGCCGATCAATATGAATCCGTGCCCCGCGTCGCCGAAATGTTCCTGCAGTAGGGCGCGAACGTCGGCGGTGATGGAGTCGGCCGTAACTGGAGAATCGCCGTAATGCAGGATGCGAGTGACGGCCCCCGGTTCCTTGGCTTCGGTTCGCCACAAAGATTGGTAAAAACCCTTCAGCGATTCATGCTGGTCGATCAAATTTGGCCCAATCGAATTCTGCACGATCACGAGCTTGTTTGGAGAGGTGCCTCGGGGCCGTGGACGCACTAGTTCTTCCGAGATCGCGGATGGCCGAGGCCGGAAATCCAAGGCGGCGGAAGGCGCAAAGGGACGCGCGAATTTCGTCAGCTCCAAAAGCAGCATGAGGACGCCGAAGGTGATAATTACTAGCGACGATTTCTTCGGCAGCATGATCAGAACCGGTTATAGATGAACGGCACGGCGCCTGTAGCGCCCACATATTGGATGGCAACAACCAGCAGAGCCATGGCGGCGGCCTGAGCGTAGAAGGGCGATCGGCTATAGAGCAGAAGGCTCCAGTCATACCAGCGTTTCGGTAGATAATGGGCGACAGCGGCAATAGCCCCGACCAGCAAGAAGCCCGGCGTGACGTTCAAAAACGAAACGGTTCCGGATCCGATCTGCGCGAAGACATCCCGAGCTGTTGCCAGGCTGGGAGCGCGGAAGAAGATCCACCCCAACAGAACGAAATGAAACGTGATCAGCCCCTTCAGAAAGCGCACTGCTGGACGAACGGACAGCGGTGGATTTCCGCGCACCACCTGCCACCAGCGCTGGGCGGCCAGGCCTGTGCCGTGCCATAATCCCCAAATCAAAAACGTCCAACTGGCGCCATGCCAGAGTCCCCCGATTGCCATGGTGAGGATAAGGTTTGCGTAAGTAAAGATCTTCCAGCGCGACCGCAGACCCGGGAGTGAGAAGTACAAGTAATCGCGCAGCCAGTTCGAAAAAGAAATGTGCCAGCGGCGCCAGAAGTCTGAGATATTTTGGGCGGTGTAGGGACGATTGAAGTTGATGGGCAGCTTGATTCCCAGTAGCAGCGCGGAGCCGATGGCGATATCGGTGTAGCCGGAAAAATCGTAGTAAAGCTGCAGTGCGTATCCATAGACGCCTATCAAAACTTCCGTACCCGAATAGAGCTTGGGCAAGTCAAACACGCGGTTGATCAAGGTTTCGGCCAAATAGTCGGCGATCAGGAATTTCTTCAAGAGCCCAAGGCCAATCAGGAAGAATGCTTTGCCGCCATCCTGCGCGCTTAACAGCTCGCGCTTGGACCATTGCGGCAGAAGCGTGGAAATGCGCGTGATTGGGCCCGCGAGCGTGGTGGGAAAAAAGCTAGCCGATGCCAGGTAGGCCAAATAGCTGTTAGCAGGCTTCGCGTCGCGCCGATAAATGTCGATGGTGTACGTCAACGATTGGAAAGCGTAGAACGAAAGGCCCAGCGGGAGCACCCAGGGCCAAGTGCGAGCTTGCGTGGAAGTCCAATGCGCGTAGGTATCGAGCATAAACGGCATGTACTTCACGGACGCGATCAGCCCGATGTTCAAAACGATGCTCAAGGTCACCAAGAGCCGGCGGATCAGTGCCTTTTCAGTTGCAGCCAGCGCCCGGCCGATGAAAAAATCGCAGGTGGAAGCGGCGGGCACCAATGCCAAGTAGACGAGATCCCACCGCGCGTAGAAGAAATAGTTCGCAAAAAGGATGACAGCCAAGCCAGCGAATCGAAAACGAGAGACCAACCAATAGACGAAGAAGACGGCGATCAGGAAAGTGAAATACGCTGGCGTGGACAACAGCATCGAACGGTTTCTGGTTTCTCGTTTCTGGTTCGCTCGGCCGGCCGTTCGTTGGGAACTAGAAACTAGAAACCAGAAACTAGAAACGGATTTTCTTAGTATACAGTAGGTCCCATGAATACCGTTCTTACCGAGTCTCGCAGCGACGTTCTGATCGTGACTATAAATCGTCCCGAAGTGCGCAACGCTGTGGATGGCTCAACCGCCCACGCGTTAGCGGAAGTGTTTCGTCGGTTCGATGCCGATTCGTCGTCGCGCGTCGCCGTGCTCACGGGTGCCTCAGAAACGTTCTGCGCCGGAGCCGATCTAAAGGCTCTGGCCGCGGGGCAGGGAAAAAAGTTGTCCGAAGAAGGCGACGGGCCGATGGGTCCAACGCGAATGCTCTTATCGAAGCCGGTGATCGCCGCAGTGGAGGGTCACGCGGTTGCAGGAGGCTTGGAACTGGCCTGCTGGTGCGATCTAAGAGTTGCCGCGCGCGATGCTGTGTTCGGTGTGTATAACCGCCGCTTTGGAGTGCCGCTGGTTGATCTCGGAACCATTCGGCTTCCCAGATTGATCGGACACAGCCATGCCCTGGATCTGATCCTAACGGGGCGGGGCGTTTCTGGCGATGAGGCGCTGCGGATGGGGCTGGCCAACCGTTTAGTAGAACACGGCGCTGCGCTCCAAGCCGCGCTGGAACTGGCCCGTCAACTGGCGGCGCTCCCGCAGACCTGTCTGCGATCGGACCGATTGTCGGCGTATGAGCAATGGTCGCTATCGACGGCCGACGCGGCCAGTAATGAATTTCGCAGGGGCCTGAGTGTTATAGAGAGCGGTGAGACCGTGGCTGGCGCCCGGCGATTCGCTTCTGGCCAGGGCCGGCACGGATCGTAAAGACAGTTAAAACAGGCGAAACGCTTCCTCGCGATTTGAATCTCATTTGGCAGGAGAAGGTGTTTTGAAAAACATAGGGCTACTATCTATCGCATTTCTAATTGCTTCGATTTCCACCGTCAGCGCAACTGCTAAGGATGACGGTTTTTCCGGACGGTGGGTGTTGGACAAAAGTCAGGCATCCCCAGATGCTCCCGGCAATCTGGAAATCAGAATCAAACAGGACGGTTCCGGAGCGGCGATCGAATCCACATTCAAGGAGCCGGATAACGGAATTGTCCCGCTACTGTACCTCGGCATCATGACATCCAGAATGCGCTTGAGCTTAGATGGCAGCACGCAGCAGAACCAGATCGGGCCCTTTCAAATGGCATCGAAAACCACTCTCAACAGCAACCAAATGGATACGGAATGGACAGCAGTAGTTGAAAACGATCAGGTGCAGGGCCACTGGACACACACTCTTTCGGACGACGGCAAGCACATGACGCTCGAAATCAAGGAAAGCTCCACGCAGGGGCAAACCGCCCAGGCGACTTTGCACTTTGTTCGAAAGTAGCCCCGCGCGTCAGCGAGGGGAGATTGCTACCATTTTGTAGATGAAACTCCAGAATCGGGTGGCGCTGGTCACGGGCGCTGGAACGGGCATGGGCCGTGCGATCGCCGAGTTGTTCGCTCGCGAGGGCGCCAAAGTTGCCGTGAATTACAGCAAATCGCGCGACGCCGCGGATGAGGTTGTCGCGGGTATCCGTGGGGCCGGGGGCACTGCGATCGCGATCGGCGCCGACGTTTCTCTGGTAGCCGACGTCAATGCGATGATCGAGCGGGTGAACCGGGAGTTCGGCCAGCTCGACATCCTGGTGAACAACGCCGGTTGGAGCACGCGCATCCCGCACGACCAACTGGATAATCTCACCGACGAAATCTGGGATCGCACCTTCGATACGAATCTCAAAGGCGCATTCTACGCGGTGCGTTCGGCGGTTCCCTCGCTTCGCAAGCAATTGGGATCGTCCATTGTGAACGTCGCATCGGTCGCGGGTATCACGGGGATGGGAAGTTCCATCGCCTACGCGGCTTCGAAGGGTGCCATGATCACCATGACCAAGTCACTAGCACGCGCGCTGGCGCCCGAAATCCGGGTGAACGCAATCGCACCCGGCTTCGTGCGAACGCGCTTCGCGAACTGGCCGGCTTCGGCATTCGACCAGGGCGAAGCTGTCACCCCGCTCAAGCATCTAGCCACGGTAGAAGAAATCGCCGCGTTAGCGCTGTATCTGGTGGCGGACGCCGGATCCACAACGGGTGAGACCATCGTAGTGGACGGAGGCTTGACGGAGCTAGGGACCGTCCAGATGCATACCGCGCGTTAAGATATAGGCCACGGATGGACACGGATAAACACTGATAAGACGAACCCAGTTATCCGTGTGAAGCCGTGGCTAAAAAGAGTTAGCGCGCCATTCTATATGCCCACGGCCCCAGGCTCGAACGGCCTGAATAATAGGCCGTACGGATTCACCGTGACTCGAAATGCAGTACTCCACTCGCGGAGGAACTTCTGCATAAACCGTGCGCGAGATCAATCCCTCCTGCTCCAAGTGACGCAGCGTCGCGGCCAGCACCTTATGAGAAATGTCAGGCATCAAGCGGCGCAGCTCGTTGAACCGGCGCGTGCCCGAGTCCAGCCAGAAGAGACAAATCAAACTCCACTTGCCGCCGACAGCGTTTAGAGCAGCCGTCATCGGGCACTCGGTGGGTAGTGCCCGCTGCAGACTGGTTTCCATAACGTAACCAGATTACCGCAAAGTGCGTTCTTGCTTTTTCGCTCGACTCACGCCAGCATGATGAAGAACCGCGAATGATTATCGAAATGCGCACCTATAAAACCAAGCCCGGCCTACGCGCCCAGTTTCTCGAGATATTTCGATCCAAGTCGATCCCGGCACATGCTGAAATCGGGATGAAAATATTAGGCCCGTTTCTTTCAGTGAAAGATCCCGACACGTTTTTCTTTATGCGGGGCTTTCCGGACGCCGCTTCGCGCGAGCCCATGAAGGCGAAGTTCTATGAAGGGGAACTGTGGAAGCGCGAACTGGAGAACGTCCTGATGCCAATGATTGAAAAATATGACGTAGTCGTCGTGGACGATGCGGAGGGCTTGGTCCGATGGTAAAGGCCATTTTTGCGAGCTTGTTTGCCGCCGGGTGCGTAATGGCCCAATCGGCGATGCTCAATCTGCCTCGCGCGAGCCAGCATGCGTGCATCACACAACGTATCGGCATCACCGATATTACGATTGACTACAGCCGGCCGCTAGTCCGCGGTCGCAAGATATTCGGCAAAGTGGAAGCCTACGGGCAAGTGTGGCGGGCCGGCGCCAATGAGAACACCATTATCGAGTTTAGCGATCCTGTGACCATCGAAGGCCAAGCGCTTGGCAAGGGAGCTTACGGGTTGCACATGATTCCCGGCGAAGCTTCGTGGGTGGTCATCTTCTCGAAGAACCACACTTCCTGGGGCAGCTTCACTTACGACCAAGCGGAAGACGCGCTGCGCGTGACGGTGAAGCCGGAAGCTATCGAGAATCAAGAGGCGCTCAGCTATGAATTTGACGATCCGAAACCAGATTCCACCGTGATCACCATGCGGTGGGAGAAGGTGGCGGTGCATTTTAAAGTGGAGGTCAACACGCCCGAAATCGTTGAGGCGAGCCTGCGCGACCAGCTCCGCGGCCGCATTCAGTTCGAATGGCAACCCTGGACGGAAGCTGCCAATTACCTGCTAGACAACAAACTCAGTGCGGAACAAGCTGTAAAAGACGCGGACAATGCGATTGCGAATGAAGACCGCTTCGAGTGTGAGATCACCAAAGCGTGGGCTCTCCGGACTCTCGGCCGCAAGGATGCAGCCCAGGCTGCATACGATAGAGCGTTTGCCATGGGAAACCAGCCGCAAATCCACACCTTCGCCCGCGGCCTGCAAGGACAAGGACGGCAGGACGAAGCACTGGAACTCTTTCAAGACAACATCAAGAAAGATCCGAATAGCTGGGTCGCGCACAATGAAGCCGCCCGCATCGCGGTCGCGCAGGGTGACTACGACACCGCGATTAGGGAAATGAAACAGGCGCTGGCACGGGCACCGGATGGGATCAAGGGTCAGGTCAGTGATCTCGTGCAGCGCCTGGAGAGACGAGTGGATATCAACAAATGATCTAGCCGCGAATGAACGCGAATGAACGCAAATGTTTTATTCGCGTTTATTTGCGTGCATTCGCGGCCTAAAGAATTTTTGAAGCCTCGGCTGCGATAGCATGATACTCTATGCGGAAATCCAGCCTGCCTCTTCTCGCCGTTATCTGCGCGTTCCACGCCACGCCGGCCGGGAAGTTTGCGCTTACCATCGATAACATCATGCGAGGACCTGGCTTGTTTGGTTATGAGCCGGCCCAGGTTCGGTGGTCCGGTGATGGCGAGCGGATTTATTTTCAGTGGAAACAGGCCAGCGATCCGCAAATCAAGGATCTCGACACGTATGTAGTGGGCCGCGACGGTTCCGGTCTAAAGAAATTATCGGAAGCTGAGGCGAAACTTGCTCCGCCGGCTTCCGGCGCCACCACGCTGGACAAGAAACGAACGGTCTATTCACGCGATGGAGACCTGTTCCTTTATGACTCCACGTCGGGACAAACGCAGCAGCTCACGAAAACCGAAGACCTCGAAACAAATCCGCACTTCACTCGGGACGAGAAACGAATCGCATTCACGCGTGGGAACAATCTCTACACGATGACGCTGGATTCCGGTTCGCTGGTGCAGATGACCGATATCCGCACTGGACCGCCTCCCGCGGGCGAACCGGGACCAGGCGCTCGACAAAAGCAAGGACAAGAAGAAAAGAAAGGTACCGACAGCCAGGAGTTCGTAAAGAAAGAGGAAAAAGACCTGCTCGAAGTGGTTCGCGAGCAGGCTGCGAAAAAAGAGGAGGATGAAGCCAGGAAGAAGCGCGAGAATCCGCGCAAGCCTTTCAACTTACAAGAAAAGCAAACCATCACCGCGCTGGCGCTCACCCCCGATGAGAAATACGTCATCGCCAGCGTGATGGAGCCCGGCACCGGAACAAAAACCACCATCGTTCCCAATTTCGTGACCGAATCCGGATACACAGAAGACATCCCCTCGCGGAACAAGGTTGGCGATAACCAGAATCGCGTCCGCTTGGCCATTTTGAATGTGGAGACGGGTGAAGTGAAGTGGGTGGATCATGGACAGAAGCTACCTGCGCCCGAGGAAAAAGAACGCGACGTCCAGCTAGGGCAGCCGGTCTGGTCCGAAGACGGAACCAAGGCCGCGTTGCTCGCTCGCGCAGCCGATAACAAGGATCGCTGGATTCTAGCGCTGGATGAAACCACCGGCAAAACGCGCGTCATCGAGCACGATCATGACGACGCGTGGGTGGATGGGCCCGGCGGATTCATGCTGGGCTGGATGAAATCGGATCGCGATCTCTATTTTCAATCCGAGCGCACCGGCTACTCGCATCTCTACACGGTTTCCTTCGACGGTAGCGAACCCACGGCACTGACTTCCGGCAATTGGGAAGTGGACGCAGCGGTTCTCTCAAAAGATAAAAGCCGGTTCTTCCTCACCACCAGCGAGGGCGACGCGGGCGAGCACCAGATCTATGAAATGAGCGCCGAAGGTGGCGCGAGAACGCGGCTTACGTCCCAGCCAGGCGGCCATACCTGCGTTCCTTCCCCGGACGATCGCTGGTTCGCCGATCTATACTCCTATACGAACAAGCCGCCGGAGGTGTACGTGCAAGAGGCGCGCGCAGGCGCGGCGGCCAAGAAACTAACTTCGTCGCCAGCGCCTGATTTTTGGGAATATCCTTGGCTGGATGCGCCCATCGTGACCTTCCCGGCGCGCGATGGTGCCACGCTACGAGCGCGATTCTATAAGCCCGCGAATTTCCGCACCGCAAATTCCAGCAAAGGTAGTCCTGCGGTAATCTTCGTGCACGGCGCTGGATTCTTGCAGAACGTGCACCGCTGGTGGTCCTCCTATTCGCACGAGTACATGTTCCATCACATACTGATGGAGCGTGGATATGTAGTGATCGATGTAGACTACCGGGGCTCGGCCGGATACGGGCGCGACTGGCGCACCGGTATCTACCGGCACATGGGCGGCAAGGACTTGGAGGACCAGGTGGATGCCGCCCACTGGCTGGTGGCACAGCAGGGCGTGGATCCCAAGCGCATCGGAATCTACGGTGGTAGCTACGGTGGCTTCATTACACTTATGGCCATGTTCACCCAGCCGGATGTTTTTGCGGCCGGCGCGGCGCTTCGCCCCGTGACGGACTGGGCGCACTATAACCATCCCTACACGGCGAACATTTTGAACCTGCCTCAGAAGGATGCGGAAGCCTACAAACAATCGTCTCCCATCTATTTCGCCCAGGGATTGAAAGGTGCGCTGCTGATCTGCCATGGGATGGTGGATACGAACGTCCATTTCCAAGACACCGTCCGGTTGGTGGAGCGGTTGATTGAGCTGCGCAAGGAAAACTGGAATCTCGCTGTTTATCCGGTGGAAAATCATGGTTTTGTGGAACCGGTAAGTTGGGCCGACGAGTACAAGCGCATCCTAGACTTGTTCGAAAAAAATTTGAAGGCCCACTAGCCCCAAAGAACTATGCAGAATGTAAATCTCCGTAACTCGATCTTGTTGACAAACGTATAGAAATAGAGCAGGATACAGACAGGAGTAACCCCATGCGCGCTTCAGTCGCTGGTCTCGGATTAGCAGTTCTCGCCGCAAGTTCTGCCTACGCCCAATACATGATCTCGGCTCACTCGGGAGTCGTTCAATACGTGGAAGGCAGCGCTTATCTCAACGACAACCAAATTGAGCCAAGATCTGGCGAATTTCCCAGCATCAAGGAAAACCAGGTATTCCGCACTACGGAAGGCATGGCCGAAGTGTTGCTAACACCCGGCGCTTTCCTCCGGATTGGCGAAAACAGCTCGATTCGCATGGTTTCGAACAAGTTGGATGATACGCGCGTGGAAGTCCTCAAAGGGTCGGCCATGGTGGAAGTCGACGACATGGCCAAGGACAACGCGGTCATGCTTCTTTATAAGGGCAACGAGATGCAGTTGGTGAAGCATGGACTCTTTCGCGTGGATGCCGATCAGGGATTGCTCAAGGTGTACGACGGCGAAGCGATCGTAAAGGCCGAATCCGGTCAATTGACGCTGCACAAAGGGAAGGAAACGGCTCTGAACGGCGTTCTAATGGCTGAGAACTTCGACGCCAAAGCTGACGACGACCTGTACCGCTGGAGTGACCGGCGCTCCGGCTATCTGGCTAAAGCGAATGTGTCCTCAGCCAACAGTTTGATTGGTGGGTCTTCGGGTTCGACCTTCGGGGGATTTTCGGCGTTTGGCGGCCCTTGCGGGGGAGGTTTCGGTAATGGCTTTGGTTATGGCCTGGGCTCTGGTGTGGGTTATGGTCAAGGTTATGGTGCGGGTTTCGGTTATAGCCCCTGGCAATTCAATCCGATGTTTGGTATGTACACCTATGTTCCCTGCAGCGGGATTGGTTACAGCCCATTCGGCTACGGTTTCTACAGCCCCTACACAGTTTGGCAAGCCCCCTACTACGGTGGCGGCGCCGCCGGGGGTGGTGGCATAAAGCATCCCACAAATCCTGTCAGAACGGGGACGGGCACTGGCAAGCATACGGACTTCGTAGCTTCACGCGGTAGCACAGCCGCGTACCGCAGTTCTTCCTCGAGCGGCTCTTCCGGTGGCGGCGGGGCACGCGGTGGTGGATATAGCAGTGGAACCGGCAGCGTGAGCAGCGTCAGCTCAGGCAGTGCTGGGCACGTCGGCGGCACAGCCAGCGGCGGCGGCCACCGCTAACGGTTATTTCAGATTCTTCTCGAAGAAATCGGTAGTCTTTTCCAGAAGCTGCCGGCGGACAGGTCCGCCGACGCCGTGGCTCTTCTGCGGATAAATCACCATATCAAAAAGCTTTCCGGCATGCTCAAACGCATCCACCATCTGGATGGTGTTTTGGAACAACACATTGTCATCCTCGATGTTGTGGACCATCAAAAGTTTGGCTTGCAGCTTCCCAGCGTATTCCACGGCTGAGCTCGATTTGTATCCTTCCTCGTTCTCGGCGGGCAGCCCCAAATAACGCTCCGTATAAATGGTGTCGTAGTTGTGCCAATTCGTAACCGGCGCGCCGGCGATCCCAGCTCGAAACACTTCCGGAGCGTTGAGCAGTGAGTACAGCGTCATAAAACCGCCGTAGCTCCAGCCGTACATGCCGATGCGTTTCGGATCCACGAAACCTTGCGCGATCAAGTATTGGATTCCTTCCAATTGGTCCGCGAGTTCCACCTTGCCCATCCGATGATAGAGGGGAGTTTCGAAAGCGTGCCCGCGTCCCGTGGATCCACGGTTGTCTACTTGCCAGATGACAAATCCACGTGCCGCGAGAACCTGGTCCCAACTGGCGCCCGACCACGCATTGCGGATGCTTTGAGCGCCAGGACCACCATAAACCATCACCACTGCCGGGTATTTTTCGCCAGCGTGGAAATTGGGCGGCTTGATGAGCCTCCCATAGAGCAGCGTTCCATCGGAGCTTTTGAAGCTGACAATCTCTGTCGGCAGCAGCTCATACTCATCGGTCAATTTGTGGCTCGCTTCGCGGTACACAGCCCATTCGGTGCCGCTCGAGTTGTGCAATGTCCTGCGCGAAGGCTCGCTGAGGCTGGAGAACGTGTCCATGTAATATTCAGTAGTCGGGCTCATGGAAATGGAATGCGTGCCGGCGCCTTGACTGATCCGCGTACGATCCTTGCCGTTCAGCTTGACGGAATAGAGCTGCCGCTCGAGCGGACTGGTTTCCGACGAGACAAAGTAAAGCGTTTGACGCGATTCATTCAGCCCAGCGATGCTTTCCACTTCCCAGTGGCCCTCGGTTAGCCGCTTGTGCTGCTTGCCGTTGAGATCGTAGAGATACAGATGCCGGAAGCCGTCGCGCTCGCTGCCCCAAATGAATTGCCCGTCCGGCAGAAAACGAAACAAGTCGTTGATATTGATCCAGTGCGGATCGGATTCATGCAGAATCGACCGCGCGCCGCCCGTGCTGACATCCGCCAGCATGATATCCAATTGGTTCTGCACCCGATTCATTCGCTCAATGGCCAGGCTCGATGAATCCGGCGTCCAGTGGACTCTTGCAATCAGAAACCCCCGGGCCTCACCCAGATCCATCCAGCGCGTGTTTCCGCCTTTCGATGGCACCACGCCCACATGCACGTCCGCATTCGGTGTGCCCGCTTGCGGATAACGCTCAGGCTCCATGATGCCGCGCAATCCGAGCAAAGATACCTGCGGGTAGAGCATTTCCCGCGCGATGTCGAATTGCAGATAGGCGATGTGCTTGGAATCGGGCGACCACCAGTAGGCGGTGCCCAGCTCCAGCTCTTCGGGATACACCCAATCCAGCTCGCCGTTCAACAGCGTAGACGCGCCATCGTCGGTCAGCCGAGTGACGTTGCGCGATGCGATATCCAGCGTATAAAGATCGTGCCCGCGCCGGAATGCAACCTGCGTTCCGTCGGGCGATAGTTTCGGATCGTGCTCAGGTTCCGGAGTTGCAGTAAGCTGGTCCCACTTGGAGCTGTCCATGTGATAAAGAAACAGGTCGCCGCCCGTGCTGATCAGCAGCTCTTTGCCGGAATCTGACCATTCGAAGCTGTTCTCGCTGACGCGTCTATTCTGCCAGTCGAACCGCTGGGCCTCGGGCACCGGTACCGCGGACTTTTCCAGCGGCTCTAAAGAGAACAGTTCCTTCTCGGTTTTTGCAGCGACATCGTACAGCATGATCTGCTTGCCTTTGAGATAAGCGAAGTGCGCGCCGTCCGGCGCCCAGACTGGTGAGCCTCCAAAATCGCGCCGGCCACCCGAGGTTTCCATTAGTGTATCGATGGTGATGGGTTTCTTCTCGGCGCACTGTGCGAGCGCGCAAATAGCCAAGCCAGCAAACAATCGGTGCAGCATTTGTAGTGATTGTACGCTATGTGCTACCGAGCCGCGACCGTAAGGGACCCGGTGTCCAATCGGTAAATCGCCACCGACGGCGTCTTGAATGCCGGATGGAACGCGCTGCTCTGTTCCACCGCTTCGGCTAGATGCCGCGCGCCCGGCTCATGCAGATCGCGGTAGAAATCGCTGGGGGTAAGCAGCACGAAGCTGAGCTGATATTGGCGCGCAAAATCGGGAATGGAGTGCAGCAGCTTGTCGATCCCCGCATCGTCGTTGTGATAAAACAACTTGGGCGGAATCGGCAGATTGCAGGACTTTCGGCCGGCATAGAGGTACAGCAGGGGGTCATCGTAGGCGAACACGTTGGCGTTGGCCGGGGCATTCTTCGCGATCCACTCATAGGCTGGCTTGCGCGTTTGAAGAGCGTCGCGGTAACTGCCGAACAGGTCGGGCAGGAAGTAGAAGAGCCCGAAGCAAGTGCTGAAGCAAACGAAAAGTGCGAGAGCGGCCAGCGCACCCGCCCCTAGGAAAGCCACCGCGCGTTGGGCGGCAGCGGGTTTTTTCCACGCGGCGCGGAATGCCAGCCAGACATTGGTTAGCTCAGTCCACAGGCCGGCCAACAAAAGTGGATAGAGCGGAAAAACAAAGCGTTGATCTGGGACGTAGTGCCATACCAGCAGAAGCGCGGATATTCCCGCAGCCGCCAGTGGATATTGCAGTTTCTGCGTCCGCCGCGCGAGGCGAACCACACCCGCGATTGCAGCCACGGCCACCACGCGTTCCAAGGCCTTTGCGCCATAGGGCACGTCGAAGGTCAGAAGCTTCCCTGCGCCCAATAGAAGCCCGTCCAGGTTGTGCCAGAACACCAGCGGCAGATCACGCCAGGGGACATTATAGATCTGGAATCCGAAATAATTTGTGTAGTAGAGCGTCACCAAATCCCATGAGTGTGAAACGTGCCGCGCGGCCCACCACTGCCATCCGGCTACCGCTGGAAACATGGCCGCAAAAAACATCGCGGCTTTGACAACCTGCCGGCGCCAAAGGAAACAGATCGGGGCCGTTAACAGCAGCGGCCCGGCGGATGATTTGGTAAGGTACGCCAATGCTCCACACACTCCA
Organism: Bryobacteraceae bacterium; assembly: GCA_050011295.1. GTDB lineage: Bacteria > Acidobacteriota > Terriglobia > Bryobacterales > Bryobacteraceae > Palsa-89. Next base: position 55,143 of record JBEKJJ010000006.1, on the reverse strand, counting down.
GCCAGGATCGGTAACCAGCGTCGAGCGTCGTCGGAAAGCGAGCGCTCGGCCAACAGTACGCTGCTAACCAACAATGCGGTGAACAGCAGTTCCGGCATCAGCGAGAAGCTAAACGTCGCGGCTACCGGGCTCAGGCCCGCCACCAGAACCAACAGACACGCCTCGCGCCAGCCGAATCCGTACTGTCGGAGGAACGCCCAGACCGTCGCCAAATAGACCGGAAGCAGCAGCCACGCAAATAGAGTCGCAAGCGGCAAGTTGGCAGGGAAATTCGGATCGATCTTCCAAATGGCAGCCAGCAGGGCAGGGTAGAGCGGAGGATACTTGGTTTGATAAGGCTGCCCCGGCAGGCTGGCAATCCGGTATTCGTGACCTTCTGCCAGGCTCTTGGCGGACACCCAATAGATGCTGTCGTCATGATAGAAGCCGAGATGTGGCATCGCTCGGAGGGTCCAAGCCAGATACGCCGCAGGCGCGATGGCGAGAACAAACACACCGATGGCGGTCAGCTTTCTCAGCATCCAACCTGAATTTAACAGCCGTCAGCAGCTGAGCCAATCGGGGATACACCTGAGGCCCGCATAAGGCAAACACCTGCCGGTAAGCCGTTTCTGGTTCCTGGTTTCTGGTTTCTGGTTAGAACCGAAAAACTGTCTTATTCTTGAGAGGATGAAACTCACCTTCTGGGGCGCGGCCCGCACTGTCACCGGCTCCATGCACCAACTCACCGTGGACGGAAAGTGCTATCTCCTGGATTGCGGCCAGTATCAGGGTCGCCGCAAAGAGGCCGAGGAACGCAACAAGAATTTTCCGTTCCCTTGCCGCGAGATTTCTGCTGTGATGCTTTCGCATGCGCACATCGATCACAGCGGCAACCTGCCGCTGCTCGTGAAGAACGGATTCCACGGCCCCATCTACGCCAGTCCCGGGACCGCCGATCTCTGCCGGCCCATGTTGGCCGATTCCGCTTCCATCCAGGAAAAGGATGCCGAGTTTCTCAACAAGCGATACCTGCGGCGCAAGTCGCTCAAAGTCGCGACAAGCCCAGTCGACCGTCCGGTGGAACCACTCTACACAGTGGAGAATGCTGAGGCGACTTTCCCTCTCTTCCATCCCGTCCCGCTTCACACACCCACGCAAGTAGCTCCGGGCATCCGCTACCAATCCTTCGAAGCCGGCCACATGCTGGGATCCACCTGCATGCTGCTCGACCTGGAATCAGAAGGGCGAAAAACGCGCTTGGGTTTTACGGGCGACCTCGGCCGCCCGGGTTTGCCGATCATCCGTGATCCGGAGCCGCTTCCCTCGGCGGATTACCTGATCATGGAGAGCACCTATGGCGACCGCGTGCATGAACCCATCCAATCCGTCTCGGAGAAACTGGCGCATATCGTGAACCGCACCTACCACCGTGGCGGAAAGATCATCGTGCCGGCTTTTGCAGTGGGCAGAACGCAGCAATTAGTGCTGATGCTGCATCAGCTCATCAATGCGAAAGAGATTCCCAGCTTCCCGATCTTTGTCGACAGCCCGCTCGCAGTCAACGTCACGGAAGTCTTCCGCAAGCATACGGAACTGTTCGATCGGGAAGCCCAGGATTTTGTAACCAACCACGAAGACCCGTTTGGTTTCAGCCGGCTCACCTACATCCAGGATGTGGAGCAATCCAAAGCGCTCAATGACTTGCGCGGGCCATTCATGGTCATCTCGGCGTCCGGCATGTGCGAAGCGGGCCGGATATTGCATCACCTGAAAAACAACATTGGCGATCCGCGCAACACCGTGTTGATTACGGGTTATCAGGCCGAGAATACGTTGGGAAGAAAAATCGAAGAACAACATTCGGAGGTGCCCATCTTCGGCGAACCCTTGCGGCTGAGGGCCGAGGTGCAGAAGCTGGACGCATTGAGTGGCCATGCCGATCGCGAAGAGATGCTCACTTGGATGCAGCCCATCGCCGGTGGCTTGCAGAAGGTGTTTCTGGTGCACGGCGAGCCGGACCAGCAATTGGCGTTCGCCGCAGCCATTCGGGAGCGCTACGGCGTGGAAGTAATTGTCCCGGAACGAGGCCGCAGTTTCGATCTTTAACATCTCAGTAGCGCCAATCGGCTGAGAACATCTCCTTTCCTTGCAATAGATCTGGCCATTCGACGTGGCTGCGGGTTTAGACGCGGGCTATATGCTCAGGGTGTGGGATTCAACGTGCTCACGCGATTTTTTAAGAGAGGATTTCAACTCTTCGGCTACTAATCTAGACGAACACGTAGTCGAGTTGGTGGCGCAGGCGCTCTCGCCTGCTAACGATAGGTTGGAACTGCGAACACGGAGCCGGTGATGAAATCTTCCGAACACAAAGTCGTCATTGTTGAAGATGAAGGATTGATTGCCGCCGATCTGCAAGGCCGCCTGGAGCGTGCGGGTTATCGCGTACCAGCTGTCGCAGGCACTGCCGGCGAAGCTTTAGAAGTCATCCGGGAGAAGTCCCCGGACCTGATTCTGATGGATATTCGACTCCGGGGAAACGTGGACGGGATCCAGGTAGCCGAACAGGTTCGGCGGGACTTCGACATCCCCGTGGTTTACTTAACTGCTTACGAGGATCGCCAAACTCTGGAGCGAGCCAGCCAGACGCAGGCGTTTGGCTATATTAAAAAGCCGATCGACTCCGCTAGCCTGCGAGGCACTATCGAGATGGCCATTTCCAAGCATCGCCACGAACGGCTTCTGCGCGAACAACGTGACTGGTTTAGCGCAAGTTTCGCGGCCGTACCCGATGTAGTCCTGGTTGCCGATGTGACGGGCCGGATTTCGTATATCAACCCGGTTGCGGAGGACCTGTTCGCCTGCAAAGTGGAGGACGTGCTGGGTCGTCCCCTCCATCATCTGCTGCGGATCGTGTACCAGACCGGGGACACGGTGGACGATCTTACGCCGTTGGCCATGCTACAGGGAACTGCGGTAGCATTGCCCAGCGATATATGGCTCGAGGGCGTCCAAGGTAGACGCTATGCCATTGAAGGCAGCCTTGCTCCCCGGTGGCGCGAGGGCCGCGCTGACGGCGTGGTGATTACTTTCAAGGATGTCACGTTGCGGCGGTTTGAAGAGGAGCAGTCCAGGCAGGACCAAAAGCACAATGCGCTGTCGCGGTTAGCGGACGGGATTGCCGGCCATCTGGATATGGAGTTGAGCGTGGTGGCGGAGGAGAGCACGCGGCTACTGACCTCTTTGCCCCGCGGCAGTACCCTGCGTTCGGCCGCTGAAACTATCGAGAGCGCTGCCCTGGACGCGTTCGGGGTGACCCGCAGCCTGCGAGCCTTTGGGCAGGAGCGGGAAATCAAGCCGCTGGTCGTCCAGGTGAATGAACTCCTGGAGAACCTGGAAAAGAATTTGCGCCCAGCTTTGCCAAGTCTCTCGGTACAGCCTGATCCTGCGCCCAGGCCCGTACACGCAGACCCCGGCGAACTGAACCGCGCACTCGAAATATTGGTGCGGCATGCACAGCATTGGACCGGCTTGGGCGGTGACGTCGCGGTGTCGGCATGCGGGGCCGAATTAGAGGGTCTTCACGAATGGGTCCGCATTCGAATCTCTTACACCACCACCAACGAGGATGCGGCGAGTGTAGAGCGTCTTCTCGATCCGTCCTGGGACGGGAATTGGGAAGGCCTGCCTTTCGCATACGGCATCATAAAGCGAATGGGAGGCCTGTTGAGTGCCCGAATGGAACCGGCCAAAAAGGTGGTTTTTGACATCTATTTGCCGTCGGTGGAGGTTGCGGCTGCCGGTGCTCCGATTGAAGGCTGGGACGAAAAGACAATTCTCGTAATCGAGCGGAATTCCGAAGTGAGGCGCCTCCTGCATGGTTATTTTGAGCAGCATGGGTACAACGTCCTCGAAGCAGCTAATTGTGAAGAAGCGCTGTTGTTGGCTGGGACCTATGAACGGCACATTCGACTGGTGATAGCCAATCCGGCTTCAGATGACAACTTTCGGGCGGAACTGGCCTCCAACCTGGTGAACTTGAAGCCGGGAATCTGCGTCCGGATCATCCAAAGCTATCGCGAGGAGTGTGGTGCCTCGGACGGGCAAACCGCCTGGCACCACCTCGCCAAATGGGACCTTCTTGAGTGGGCCAACGACGCGTTAGGACCGGCCGCCCTGTTGACACTGAAGAATGGATGCAGTCCATATTAAGAGCCAACCATGCCCGCCTCGCCAACCAAAGTTCTGATCGTGGAAGACGAAAGCATCGTCGCTTGTGATCTGGAAAGGCGGTTGCTCAAGGATGGATACCAGGTTTCCGCAACAGCTGCAACCGGCGAGCAGGCGCTTCGGAGCATCGAACAAAACTCTCCAGACCTCATTCTAATGGACATCCATCTCCAAGGGCCAACCGATGGTATCGCGCTGGCATCGGAAGTTCGCGATCGTTTCTCGCTCCCGGTAGTTTTTCTAACGGCTTACGCCGATAAAGAGACGCTGGAGCGAGCGAAAGTAACCCAACCGTATAGCTATCTGGTAAAGCCCATCAGCCATGTCAGCTTGTCCAGCACCATTGAGGTAGCTCTTTATAAGCATCGGGCGGAGCGGGAATTGAGAAAGCGCGAGGCGTGGCTCGGGACCGTGCTTCATTCCTTGCCGGATGCTGTGGTGGTGCAAGACTCGATAGGCAGCATTCAGTTCTTGAATCCGCACGCCGAGCGCCTCACTGGTTGGACGCATGCCGAAGCGGTTGGACGGCCGCTCGGGGATGTGCTTAGCCTGGTGGATTTCGCAGACCGCGATCTGGCTCCAGGTCTGAACGCCGCGGTGGCCCGTGGAGACGCGTGGGAGCTGCCACGCGAGTCGCGATTGGTCTCTCGCGCGGGCCAGCCCATTACGGTGGAGGGCCAACTCGCGATTAGCTTGACGGATGGCCGGCCCGCTGGAACCGTGCTGACTCTTCGGGATGTCACCGCGCGCATTCGGGAGGAAAACCAGATTCGCCAGCAGCAGAAGATCGAAGTAGCCAGCCGCATGGCCAACGGCATCGCGCGGGATTTCAATCGCCTGCTCACGGTCATCGTCCGATATAGCCAGGAATTGCTCGACGAGATGTCTGACGGAGATAAGGATGGACGGCGAGTCAAAGCGATCCATCGGGCCGCGCACAGCGCGGCCGCGCTGTGCGATCAAGTCTTGGGATTGTGCCGCAAGCTGCCGGCCGAAGCACAGGCGATGCACCTGAATTCGGTAGTGAATCGTTTCCTGCCGCTGCTGAGGCGCATGGCTGGTCCTTCAGTCACTCTGGAAACCCGTTTAGATCCCGAGCTCGGCCAGATTCGGGCAAACACAGGTCAGATGGAACAGGTGCTACTCAACTTGGTCCTCAACGCACGCGATGCCATGCCGGGCGGCGGCAACGTTTCCATTCAAACCAGCAATGTGGAGCTGCCGGGGTCGCAGCCGTTCGTGCGGCTGGCAGTGGAGGACAACGGCGCCGGCATGGATAGCGAGATCGCCGAGCATTTGTTTGAACCGTTCTTCACCAGCAAGAGGCGGGCGGCTGGGAAGGGTCTGGGACTGGCGGTGGTACATGCCATGGTGAGCGCGGCGGACGGTTTGATCAACGTGGATAGTAATCCAGGCGCGGGGTCGCTATTCGAAATCTTTCTTCCGCGTGTTACCGAACCGCGACCGGTAAGGGAGTCGGTGCTTTAAGGATCAAAATATATGTCAACGGACGCCATCGAACTGCTGCTAGTGGAAGATAACGCCAGCGACGAAGAGCTCACCCTGCATGTGTTGAAGAGATACAACCTCGCCAACCAGATTGAGGTTGTGCGCGATGGCGCCGAAGCGCTGGAATTTTTATTCGGCGACCCTGGGCAAGCCATGCCCAAACTAATTCTGCTGGATTTGAAAATGCCAAAAGTAAACGGGCTGGAGGTGCTTAGCCAAATCAAGGCGCATGTGCGTACCAAAGTGATTCCAGTGGTGGTGCTCACTTCGTCGCGAGAGGATACCGACTTGGCCGCGTGTTACGAACTTGGCGTCAACAGTTACATTGTGAAGCCGGTTGACTTCGCGCAGTTCACCGAGTGCGTCCGCCAGTTAGGACTTTATTGGCTGCTGGTAAATGAGCCGGTGCGCGTCTACAAACAGCAGCGCGCCTGACAACGGGAGAGAACTGGCATGTTCAATCTGGTTGCATGGCTTGAAGGGGCACGCCCCTCGGTCCGCTATGCCACCGCAGTCGCGTTCGCGCTAGCGGCTCCTGCTACACGTATTCCTCTTCAACTGCTCCATTTCGCACCGGTCGTCCCGTATGCGCCTTTTATCGTGATGAGCGCAATCCTTCTCGGGCTTTTACCTGGTCTCCTCACTACGGTTCTGTGCGTGCTCGAGACCCTTTACTTTGCCATCCAGCCGACCGGTTCCTTGGCCTCGGTGGAGGCGGCGAATTGGGAACGTGTTGCGGCAGTCGGGTTCACAGGCGTGTTCGCCAGCTTCATGGCTGAGCGGCTCAAGCAGTCCAGCGGCCAACTCAGGCAAGCCCACTCCAAGACTGCGTCCATCCTGGAGAGCATCTTCGATGGATTCATCGCATTTGATCGAGGATGGCGTTATACCTACATCAACCCGGCGGCGGCCAGGATGATGGGCAAAACGCCCGAGGCGCTGCTCGGCAAGATTCTGTGGGGTGAGTGGCCGCCGGCGTCGAGCTCGCCTTTCGGTGCAGCTTGCCGGCGGTCCATCGAGGAAAACATCCCGCTTCAGCTGGAGGCGTTCTACCCGGAACCCCTCAACGCCTGGTTTGAGGTACGCTGCTATCCGTCGCCCGACGGATTGTCGCTATTTTTTTCCGACATCACGGAACGCAAGCGCCGCGAAGAGCAGCTCAGGCTTCTGGAATCCGCCACGCTCGAAACCAGCGACGGGATCTTGATCCTCAAAGTAACCGGAGACACCGATACCGCCCGGCAGGAACCCATATTCGTGAACCCCGCCTTCGAGCGAATCACTGGCTTCAGTCTCGAGCATATCCGGCGGGAAGCGCTGCCAGTCCTCTTTGCTCCGGAAAACGGCATCCATTATTTGGAACAATTCACGCGCCGAAAAGACGGCTCTGAGTACTGGGCAGAAATCAATTTCAAGTTGCTCGAGGATGGCGAAGGTAACTGTACTCATCGGGTCTGCACTCTCCGGGATATCACGGAACGCAAGCGGGCGGAAGAAACTGCGCGCCTATTCAGTTCCATGGTGGAGGAGTCCGACGATGCCATTATGAGCAAGAACCTGGATGGCACTGTCCTCACTTGGAATCGGGGCGCCGAGCGGATCTATGGCTACTCAGCCGAAGAAATGGTAGGCCAGTCCATTGCACGGCTCATGCCTCCCGACCGCGCCCGTGAGCTTTTGGAAATAGTGGACGACCTGAGGCGAGGAGTGCAGCTTGAACACTACCAGACCGAGCGTGTCCGAAAAGACGGTCGCCGCATCATCGTGTCGCTCACCGTTTCCCCGCTTAGGAATACGGCGGGCTATGTGGTGGGAGCTTCTATAATCAGCCGTGACGTCACGGAACGTAAGCAGTTTGAAAAAGCCTTGGCGCTTAGTGAAGAACGCTACCGCTCCCTGGCTTTTGCCACCACGCAAATCGTGTGGACTACCAGCATGCGAGGCGAAGTGGTTGAGGACATCCCCATGTGGCGCGCGTTTACCGGCCAGAGTCTAGAGGAAGTGAAGGGCATGGGATGGATCGAGGCTCTGCATCCGGACGATCGCGAGCGAACCTCGGAAGTGTGGTTGAGGGCGGTGAATAAACGGAGTTTTTACGATACGGAATTTCGCATGCGCCGCCTCGGTGGCGAGTATCGCTGGATGGCGGTGCACGGTGTCCCAGTGCTCGAAGCAGATGGAGCTATTCGAGAATGGGTGGCTACCTGCGCCGATATCCATGACCGCAAGCAGGCCGAAGAAGAGATCCGCAAACTCAATGAAGAGCTGGAGCAGCGCGTGGCTCAGCGCACGGCGGAGCTCCAGGCTTCCAACGGTGAGCTGGAGGCCTTCGCCTATTCGGTCTCCCACGATCTGCGCGCGCCATTGAGGGCGGTGGACGGTTTTTCCCGAATCCTGCTGGAGGAGTATTCGCCTCAGCTTCCCGAGCAAGCCCAACACTACCTGACGGTAACCCGGAAGAATGCTGTGCAGATGGGAGCGCTGATTGACGATCTGCTGGCGTTTTCGCGGCTCAGCCGCCAACCTCTGAGTAAGCAGTCTATTGCTCTCGCCGAGCTGGTGCCGCAGGTTCTGGACGAGCTTCGCTCGGAACTGGAAGGCCGGCGCGTGGAAATTATAGTCGGCGACCTTCCGGCATGCGAAGGCGATCCCAAGTTGCTTAAACAAGTGCTGGTCAACCTGCTTTCCAACGGATTCAAGTACACGCGCACGCGCGAAGTGGCCCGGGTCGAGGTAGGCTCGTTGACGCCGGCCGGCCACCATATACCTGTGTACTACGTCCGCGACAATGGCGTAGGCTTCGACATGCGCTACGCCAACAAGCTTTTCGGTGTGTTCCAGCGCTTGCATGCCGCGCGGGAATATCCGGGAACCGGCGTCGGTCTCGCGATTGTCCAGCGGATTGTGCATCGCCACGGGGGGCTAATCTGGGCGGATGCCGCCGTGAATCAGGGAGCCACTTTCTATTTCGTGTTGTCCCAGGATGAAACGCAACCGGCCACGGAGGAATTGGAGACATGTCCGATCAATCCTTAGATGATCAATCCGCCGAAAACGGCCCCAACTTGGTTCCTAGCGTTAAACATGGCAACGTGATTTCCGTTCCTATTCGCGTCCTGATCCTGGAGGATCGGCCAGAGGACGCTGAGTTAATGATGCGTGAGCTGCGGCACAGCTGGTTCGATCCAACCTTCGTCCAATTGCAAACGGAAGCTGAGTATCTAGAAGCTTTGAAGTCGCCGCCGGATGTGATTCTGGCGGATTATCATATGCCGCAACTGGATGCCCCACGCGCGTTGGAATTGTTGCAAAGCCGTGATTTGGACATTCCCTTCATTGTGGTATCGGGCGCCATAGGCGAGGACGCTGCGGTGGCAATGATGCGGCAAGGCGCGACCGACTATTTACTCAAGGACCGCCTGCGGCGCCTGGGACCGGCCGTAAGGCGCACGCTTGCCGAAAAACGGCTGCGCCAGCAAAAGCGCGAGGCTGAGCTAGCCCTGAGAGCCAGCGAGGCCCGTTTCTTCTCCTTCATGAGCCATAGCCCGGCGCTGGCCTTCATCAAAGACGGAGATGGCCGGATTCTATATATGAACAATACCTGCGAGCTGGTTTGGGCCATGAATTGGCCGCATTGCGAAGGCAAGCTGGATCACGAGCTCTGGCCGGCAGAGGAGGCCGCGCGTGTGCGCCGGGACGATCTGTCCGTGCTTGAGAGTGGTCATCCATCGCGTACTATCGAAGAACTTTCGTTGCCCGGCGGCGGCGTTCGTCACCTGCTCTCCTACCGCTTTCCGTTCGATGACGCGGCAGGCTGCCGCATCCTAGGCGGAATATCTGTCGATATCACCGAGCAAGTTCGCATGGAGCGTGCCCTGGAGGCTGCTCTCCGAGCCAAAGAGACGCTGCTAAAAGAGGTGCATCATCGCGTGAAGAACAACTTGCAGATCATCTCCAGCCTGCTGAACATGCAGGCTGAGCTCTGCGATCCCGATCAGCGGTTGGTGTTCCAGGATAGCCAGCTACGCGTGCAGTCCATTGCATTGATCCACGATCGCCTATGCGCTAACGGCGATCTCGAGCATGTGGACTTCCGCGAGTATGTGGAAGCGCTGACACGTGACCTGTTCTCCGCCCACGGCGTGGATTCGGATCGGGTGCGATTGCAGCTCCGCCTGGCCGAGGTCCCACTCGAGTTAAATCAAGCCATCCCCAGCGGTTTGATTCTGAACGAGCTGGTCAGTAATGCTCTCAAGTACGCCTTTCCGGGAACCCGGACTGGAACCGTCCTGGTGGCGCTGAGCTGTGATGAGGAGGATCGTGTCACGCTGCAAGTGTCCGATGACGGAGTGGGAATGCCTGCCAGTCCCGATCACAAGCAATCGCTCGGCCTTGGAATTGTGGATGTTCTCACGCGCCAGTTGGGTGGAACGATCCACCGGGAGCCTGGGCCGGGTGTGGATTTTTCTCTGGTTTTTGAGAAAGCTGGACCGCCTGCGGTCCCCAAGCCTCCACAAACAAAGGCCTTTGGCTCGGCGACCTAGACCGACCCCGAAACTGGCCCCTGGATTGCAACATCGTTAGCAGGTCCGATCAAACAGAGGACTTGCCATGAAAACAGTCCAATTGGCGATCCCAGATTCCAAATACGTGCAGGCACTTAAGAACCTTTTGCTGCGCGATGGAGCTCACAATGTTCGCTTAGTGGAGCGTCCTGACCTGGCGGTGGACGGAGTAGTGGTGATCGATGCGAACAACCCCGAGAACCTATCTTTGCTCGAAACAAACCCAGACCGGTTCGTAGTGATCGCGCGAAAGGGTACCGATAACCTTTCGACGATTTGGAATGCCGGAGCTACGCATGTTGTGTTCGAAAAGGACTCCCCGACTACCTCGCAACTGTCCATTATCGCGGCCGAATTACGCCTGGCGAGCTAGCCGGTATTTTGCATTCTAATTTCGCCGTAGTCCGCTATAAGTGTGTGGACCGGGATCCAAGACCGGAAATCAGTCTTTCAAGCTCGGCAAGTTGATTCTGTAGTTCTGTCCTCGCGTCCGTGTCTTTAACCAAACCAACAAAATCTTGGATCGCTTCGGATGCCTGGATGGAGTTCTGCTTGGCCTGTAGGAAATGATCTGTGCGGCCTTCGTTCTTCACCACGAGTGCGGACTGCACGAATGTAGTTCCAGCCTTGAGTTGACCAAGCAGGAAGTCGATCAGGGCCTGCTGCGCACTCGCTCGGATGGCTTCGTAGTCTGACAATATCGCGGTGCGCGATTCAGCGGTATGTATGCAGCCATGGCGCGCGTCGTGCTCGTCTAACGAAGCTACGGCATATCGTTCTGTAAGTTTGGCAGCCACCAAGAGGGCCATGCATGGGATAAGATCCACGTTGCTCTCCCTAGCTGCGTCGAGATCGTGCTTGGCTGCGCGTACCTTGGCGCCGGCTTTAGCAACGGATTGAACTAACGTAGTGTGCTCTGCGCAGTGATCCGAAGCCAAAAGATGTCACCTCGTGAATTAGCAGAACTGGGAGCCAGATTGGAACGAAAGAGTGCTCGGTGACGCGGACTCAAACCCCACATGCGCTCCCAGTCTCAGGACATAGATTACACCGCCTGGAAGACGGTTTCAAGTCCGAAATACTGTGGCATGGTAGGGCTTGAAGAGCGCAACTGCCCGATCCTCCGCGTATTACAAACTTGTGGCGGATTCACCACACGTTGCGGGTTTCCCCAACGATGGAGATCCAGGATCGCGGATCACGTTTGGGACATCGCTGAATTGCTCGCGTGAACTAAAATTGGGCCAAAGTGCGCTATTATCGTCAGTTCCGGCCTGCTAGTTGCCACCATCCCAGACCAATGCTACTTGGTAGAAAGAATTCTCAAGGCACACTCGATCACTCCCTGCGTACCCTCAGACCCGAAGGCTGGACGAAGGAATCGATTCTCCAGCTGATCCGTCATCGTCCTTAGCCGGTCAGCGCACCTTTCAGGCGTTCCAGTTTCCCCCGGGGTACCTGACTGCCTGTGCTGCGCTCTAAGCGGGCACGTCCATGGCCATGACATTCGGCCCGGTTGGCACCCGTTTGGGCAGCGCTCCGTTCCATTTTCACCGGTAATATTGCGTGAAGAAGGGCAATCTCGAAGTCGCAAGTAGCCGGACGGTTGTGTCGTGGGCCTCACGCGCAAGAGCGAGGGGGTTAGTGCGACGCCGGACAAAAGGGCGCAGTTCGAGAGCCTCCATAGGAACCTGACGGCCATTGAGGTGGGACTGCCAATCTCTACGGGTTGAAATTCAGGCCTACCGCGACGAACACGGCTGTTAGATCCAATCCGGATTTGTTTGCGTACATACTGGCAGGAACAAAATGAGAATCCTGATCCTGCTGGTTGCTACGGCGTTGCTGGGCGCGCCAACTTCCAAGAAATCGGCCGCCATCGAATGGCAGCCTTGGTCGGACGCTATTTTCGATCAGGCCAAGCGGGAAAATAAGTTTGTCCTGCTGGATCTAGAAGCGGTATGGTGCCACTGGTGCCACGTCATGGACGAAACCACATACAAAACGCCGGAAGTGATCGAGCTGATTGAATCCAAGTACATCCCAGTCCGCGTGGATCAGGATTCCCGGCCGGATCTCTCGAACCGGTACGAGGATTACGGCTGGCCGGCCACAGTTGTATTCGGGCCCGCCGGCGGCGAGATCGTCAAGCGGCAAGGATATATCGAGCCACGCCAGATGATCGGCATGCTGAAGGCGATCATTGCCGATCCGACGCCGGGTCCCTCGGTTCGTCGGGAACCAGAAATGAAGTTCCCCGATAACGCCCTGCTCTCCGCGGATCTTCGCGCGGAACTCGAGCGCCGTTACTTCGGCCAGTACGATGCGAAGCATGGCAGTTGGGGATTCGATCAGAAATTTCTGGATTGGACCTCAACCGAGTACGCCATGGCGCGCGCTCGGTCGGGCGACGCGAAATCAGGCGGGATGGCGCGGCAATCCCTGAACGCACAGGTCAATCTGATCGATCGCGTGTGGGGCGGTGTTTATCAATACTCTGTGGGCGGCGATTGGAACGAGCCGCATTTCGAAAAGATCATGAATTTTCAGGCCGGCAATTTGCGCATTTACTCACTGGCCTACGAGGAATGGCATGATCCGGAATATTTGAAAGCAGCCCAGGATGTCCAACGCTTTTTGAAGACGTTTCTAACCAGTCCCGACGGCGCGTTCTACACCAGCATGGATGCGGACTTGATAGAAGGCAAGCACAGCGCGGCGTATTTCAAGCTGAACGACGCCGGTCGCCGCAAGCTGGGCGTTCCGCGCATCGATACGCACGTCTATTCGCGTGAAAACGGTTGGGCCATCGAAGCGCTGTCGATGCTCTACGCGGCTTCCGGCGACCGGCAGTATCTGGATCAGGCGGCGCGTGCGGCCCAATGGATCATCGAGAATCGCGCGCTGGAGGGCGGTGGATTCCGGCATGACACCAAGGATGCCGCCGGACCTTATCTAGCGGACACGCTGAACATGGCTCGCGCATTCCTGACTCTCTACGAGGTAACGGGCGACCGGGCGTGGCTGGCGCGCGCCGAATCCGGAGCCAAATTCATCAGCGCCAACTTCGCCGACAGCCAGGCAGGGTTCATCACATCGAAGGCGCCCACTGATCGCTCCTATACCCCTCGCCCGGAGCGCGAGGAGAACATTGCACTGGCGCGCTTCGCTAACTTACTGTCGCATTACACCGGCAATCAGGACTACCGCGCTATGGCGGAACGCGCCATGCGGTATCTAGCGGCTCCCATGATCGCGAAATACCTGCCTACAGGTGGAACTTTGCTGGCCGACCGCGAATTATCGAGCGATCCGATTCACATTACCGTTGTCGGCCACAAAGATGATCCGGCGGCCGAGGCCCTGTTTCACGCCGCCGCGGCTTATCCATCCGGCTACTTGCGCCTGGAGTGGTGGGACACGCGTGAAGGCCGGCTGCCAAATCCCGACGTGCAATATCCGGAGTTGAAGACGGCAGCCGCGTTCATCTGCACCGGCAACACGTGTTCATCGCCGATCCACAACGCGGAAGCGGTTCGGACGAGAGCTGACAAACTAACCCGCGTTGCGCCGCGGGTAGAGAACTAGAACGCGATATAGCCGATGTATCCGAGCGCGGTGCCGATCAACGCCCCAGCCACCACATCGCTCAGGAAATGCATGCCCAGCAGGATACGGGACATCGCGATACTCAGCGCGCAGAAGAACAGGCCGATGGTCAAGTTCGGATAAAAGAGGGCCAGAGGAATGGCCACTGCGAAAGCTGTCATAGTATGGCCGGAGGGAAAAGAGAACTGATCCGGCGGTAGCAGTGTGGCCCAGCAATGCGGTTCGATCTGGCACGGCCGGCGGCGGCCCGTAAGCCGCTTCAGCCAGATAAACAACAGGATACTGAGTACTGAGGACAAACCAGCCGCGCCCAAGGCCGCGAAGCGCTGTTCGCCGCCGAAGAGCAGAATCGCCAGGCCCATCGCATACCACAACCAGCCATCGCCGCCCCGCGTAGCGCCCAAAACGTAGAAACGAACCCAGCGTGGCGCCACCCAGTTGTTGGCGCGGTGCATGATGCTGTTGTCGCCGCGGGTGATTAGGCCACGCATATTCCTGATTCCATGATACCGCCGCCCAGGTTACATTCTGTTGAAAGAATGATTGCTACATAATGTCCAAAAAATGTTTTTGTCTCCGCGCAGGTACTATGACACACTGTACATTGGACTCCAGGGCCGCAATTTCATTGCAAAACGCCTAAAACGTGAAGAAACTTGACTTTGTGTTCTTTGAAGCCGGAGGCGGGCATAAGGCTGCGGCTAACGCGCTTAAGGCCGTGATTGAGCAGGAGCAGCGGGCTTGGCAGGTGCGCCTGGTCAATCTGCAGGAGATCCTGGACCCACTGGACATTTTCCGTAAATACACCGGCATCCGGATGGAAGATGTATACAACGTTCTGCTAAAAAAGGGCTGGACGTTGGGAACGCCCCAGTTGACCGTGGCCATGCATGCGTTGATCCGCCTGTACCATCGCGGGCAAGTCCGGCTGCTCAAGCAATTTTGGAGCGAAGGCGAGCGTGACCTGGTAGTCTCGCTGGTCCCGAACTTCAATCGCGCCTTGCGCCAGAGTCTTCCGGAAACACCGTTCGTAACAATCCTCACCGACCTGGCGGACTATCCGCCGCACTTCTGGATGGAACAACAGGAGCAGTATTTCATTTGCGGAACCGCACGAGCTGTCGAGCAGGCGCTGGAGCTGGGCCACGCGCCCGAGCGTGTGTTTCGCGCGTCGGGAATGATCCTGCGGCCGAAGTTTTATGAACCTGTTACGGTGGACAAGGCTGATGAGCGCCGCCGGCTCGGTTTGGATCCCGATCTGCCCACCGGCCTGGTACTGTTTGGCGGTGCGGGATCCAGCGTGATGTTAGACATCGCCAAGCGGGTTACCGCGAACGCGCAGTTCATTTTCATCTGCGGGAAGAATCAGCGGCTCGCCGAGCGTCTGCGTGGCCTCGAGACCCGCTTTCGAAAACATATCGAAGGATTCACCGCCGAGATCCCGTACTACATGCATCTCTCCGATTTCTTTGTCGGCAAACCAGGCCCTGGGAGCATCAGCGAGGCGCTCCACATGAAGCTCCCGGTGATACTGGAGAGCAATTCCTGGACGCTGCCGCAGGAACGCTACAACACGGATTGGATCCGCGAGCTGCAGGTGGGCGTGGTTCTGAAATCGTTCCGAGAGATTGATCGCGGCCTCGGCGAACTATTGGATCCGGTGAACTTCGCCCGTTTTCGCGCGAATGCCGCGGCTATAAAGAATCGCGCTGTATTCGAGATTCCTGAAATCCTGGATTCTTTGCCGCGGCGATAAAGCCGGCCAGCGCCATGGCTTCGCCAGCCAGAAATAACGGCCAATTGAAAGGTCTCGGCAGTCCACCGGCGGTGGTGTTTCGAAAATCCCAAACGAAGGCCAGGATCACCACCACTCCTCCGGCGATCATGGCCAGCCACTGCCAGGTCTTGGCGGGCAGGCCGCCGTAGAAAAGCGAAAACAATCCGCAGGCAATCAGAGTGATGGAGACCAGCACGGGCGTGATCACTGGTCCCACCCACGGCAGCGGAATCAGAAACAGAATGTCCCAGGTAAAAAGCGACTGCGGCCAGCCGATCATCAGTCTGAGGAATGCATAGAACGAAATATCCCAAAGCCCGAAGGCAATGGCGAATGCCGCCATGCGCTGATTGAAGTTTCGCCCGGCAACCATGCCGAAGGCAGCGAGCATTATGATAGTGGCCGCTTCACGGCCAATCTCAATAGCCAGGCGCCGCGAGTTTTCCGGGCCAGCGGTTTTCAATTGCTCAGGGGAGATGAGTGGAAACAGGTCTTGCGGGCTGCGCCCAGGATGGATACGCTCCCGGATAGGATCGTAGATCGCACGCAGGTAGACTACAACCGCCGCTTCGAGATAGCCGAAGGAAACACCGAATAAGAGGAGTGCTGCGACCATCCGATACATAGAACCATTTTAGGTCCGCGAATGAACGCGAATGAACGCAAATCCTGGGACTTATTATTCGCGTTTATTTGCGTTCATTCGCGGCCAAACTCGCGTACGGGTTTTCCGGCCACGCATGCTTCGGATATCGCCGGCTCAGCTCGCGGCGGACCTGGGGATAAAGGCGTTCCCAAAATCCCGCCAGATCCGATGTGGTCTGGACCGGACGCTGGTTGGGCGCGAGCAAATGAACCACTAGCGGAACTTTGCCGTTCGCGATGCGCGGGGTTTCCCGCATGCCGAAGAAGTCCTGCAGGCGTGACGCCACCCAGGGCGGCTTGCCGGCTTCGTAATGGATCTGTGTTTGGCGGCCACTGGGAAGACGGACCCGGGCGGGTGCGACTTCATTTAACAACTTCGGATTGGCGTGTTGCTCCAGCATCGCAATTATGGATGCCGCCGCGCTTCTGAGTTCCGCGAAACTCTTGCGGGCCTGGCACAACTTGCGGAAGGCGAAGTCAATGTCGATCTTGGGAACTGCCGCATGTTCGGACGCGAAAGATACTCTGGCCAGGAATTCGTCCAGTTGGTCTTTATCTAAGAATCGCGAGACTCCCAGTTCAAGAGCGCGCTCGGCAAGCAGAGCCGCGGCTTGCTCCGGGTCGGGCGTGCCGCTTCGTGTTTCTTCGATCACCAAGCCGTCGTAAAGCAGGGCACTGGTCGCATCCACGCGCTCGGCCGTGCGGTTCCATTCCACGCTGCTGCGCTCACGCACGCGATCCGGGAACAGATCGATGAGCCATTCCGGCTGGATGGCACAGTACATACGAACCAGTGGGAGCGCATGCTCCGTGCGATCCTCGATGTCCACAGCCACCAGGAAGTCAGCTTGGCTCTCGCACGCGAGCGTTGCTGAGCCGCCCGACGCGAGAAGAAGCTGGTTGTCTTTCCGACGCCGCGCGACGCGGTCGGGAAAAGCCGCAAGGATCGAAAGTGGCAATGCGTCGGCGGAGTGCTTCTGTTGCTTGGGAGGCCTGACGACGCGGCGGATCTGTTCGATGTGTTGTTTTGTGCGAGGATCTAGCTCGCGATCCAATAGACCTAGCAGGTCGCAAGAATCGGCTCGCGCGCCCGAACTGAGAAGCCCGGCCACCGCGCAACCCTCAACGCCGACGCCTCGCTCCATAGCTTCCAGCACCAGCTTGGCCAGGCGCGGATGCAAAGGATAGCGCGCCATGCTGCACGCTTTCTCGCCAGTTGCACCTAAACGTTCCAGCAAATCCTGGGCGCGCGACACGGCGGCTGCGGGCGGAGAATCCAACCAGTGAAGCGCTTGAGGAGCTGCGATTCCCATGGCTCGCAAATTGAGGCAAAGCTCGGAAAGCTCACGCCGCGTAATTTCCGGAGCGTCATGATCGGGGCGGCGGTCGAAATCCTCAAGGGTGTAAAGCCGTACCACGTGGCCTGGTGCGGTACGCGCGGCGCGGCCGGCTCGCTGCGTGGCTGAGGCTTTGCTCACGCGCCCAATCTCAAGCGTTGGCAGTCCGCTCCACGGCGAATCGCGCGCGATGCGTGCCAGTCCGCTGTCGATTACCACGGTGACCCCGTCAATCGTAATGGAACTCTCCGCTACGTTCGTCGAAAGAATCACCTTTCGTTGGTCAGCGGGCGATACCGCGCGGTCCTGTTCAGCGGGCGTGAGATCGCCGTGCAGAGGCAGAACCATAAGATGGTGCTTCTCGGCCAGAGGCTGGCATTCGCGGGCAGTGCGGCGAATCTCGGCCGCGCCTGGCAGGAAAACCAGAATGTCGCCGGAGTGTTTCTGATCCAGAAGATTTCCTAACGCCGCCGCTGCCTGCTTCTCGAGAGGCGCCGCAGAGTAGGGTTGATGCTCGATGGAAAGATCAAAAAGGCGGCCTTCCGAGCGAAGAATCGGGCAGCCATTCAGATATTGAGCAATGGGAGCCGCAGCCAGCGTTGCAGACATAACAACAATGCGCAAATCCGGCAGCACGGTGGTCTGAAGCCGGCTCAGCAACGCTAACGCCAGATCGCTCTCCAGATGCCGCTCGTGAAACTCATCCAAAATCACTGCGTCCACGCCGGCGAGTTTTGAATCTGAGATCAACCTGCGGGTGAGGATGCCTTCGGTCAGGAAACGCAGCCGGGTTCGGGCGCTCGCGACTTCCTCGAAGCGAACCTGATAGCCGACGGATTCCCCCAACCGCTCTCCCCGTTCCTGGGCTACCCTGCGGGCGGCCATCCGCGCAGCGATGCGGCGTGGTTCCAGCACCAGCACCTGGCCCGGAACCAACGAGAGCAGTTCAGGTGGGACACGCGTGGTTTTGCCGGCGCCCGGCGGCGCTTCGATTACCAGATTGGGCGATTGCCGCAAGGATGCCGAAATCGCGGGTAGAAGGTCGTCGATTGGAAGACGGATCTGATCCAAATTTCCCGCTTACGGTTTCTTGGGCGGCGGGGGCGTCTTGCCGGCTTCGTCGGTGTCGTACTTGATTGTGGTATCGCTCTTGAACTGCTTGTAATCCTCGTATTTCACGGTCATCCGCATTCGCACCGAGCTGTTTTGGAAATTCAAAGTATCGTTCGCGATGGTGTACGTCGGGAACCAGTACTTGCCGTCAATCTGTTCGCGGTAGGTCTCAAACTTCGGATACTGATTATCGTCGCCCTTCTTGAGCAATCCAACGCCGCGGCCGTAGCTCTTCACAATCTGGAGATCTTTGTCATCCACCCACACCTGGCCTTCGAAATAGCGCTGGCCTTTCTCCAGCTTCTTCGGCTTCACGGCGAATGCATAGGTGCTGATTTCGTCGAGTTGCTCGCGGCCGACATAGCGGATGAAATATTTCGGCAGTTGATTGGTTGTGAGGACGAAGGGCTGAACTTCGCGGAGATCTTGAATGTCGCCAGGATCGAGCTGGAATGCTTCCAGCGTGCTCATGGGAGCACGAATCACCTTCTCGGTACGTTTCCCTTCGGGCGTGAAGACGATATCTGCTACCTCTTCCCATTTACCCGTTGGGTTGCCATCCCGATCGAGCGACATTACGCGGGCAGTCTGTCGATAGGTATAGTTGCCACGCGCAAGTGCAAATTCAGCCTCCTTGGCGGCGAACTTGGCGATGATTTCATCGATCTGCGCGGGGGTGGGGTCGGGTCCAGTGCCGGCGAAAGCCGTGCCCGCAATTAAAGCGCAAGTAGCGGCAAGACGCATAATACCTCTCCAGTGGACGATTTGAGTAGCCCGAGGGTTTCCCTGTAACCGTCTCTTCCTAGTTTAAATCACACACCGAATTGCCGCAGGTGATGGTCGGTATGCCTGTAGCCCCAACGGAGCCACGCCGGATCCGGCATGTTTCCAAAGATGGGATGCGGGCTCCATTCGAAGTTTCTCTTAGGATTCGAAAACCGCTCAATCACTGTCACCAGTGCTTTTTGGTCGCGCTCAAACTCGACCGGCATTGTGCCACCGATCAATTGATCCATCTCGGGGCGCGTAGGAACTCCCTTGGGCCAGGGGATTGGCGTATAGAGCGCGACCCATTTCACCACGGTTCTCTGCAGCGGACCCGATGCCGGACTAACGTACTTCTCTCCCATTACAGCCAAAAATGAATCGTTCAAATGGCAGAGCATCTGATGAGCGGACATGCGTCCCCAATGGGCCCGGTGATCAGGCTGGACTCTTGCCAGGCGCTCCAAAGTGTTTTGTTTGTCCTCGAGATTCGCGAGCGTTTTCATGGCCTGCGAATCAGACGCCCAGGATCTGTTTCGCTATGGTCATCTTCTGCATGTTGCTGGTGCCTTCGTAGATGCGGCCGATCTTGGCATCCCGATAGAGCTTCTCCACCGGATAATCTTTGGTGAATCCCACGCCTCCGAAAACCTCAACTGCGCGCGACGCTACATTTTCCGCAACCTGCGATGCGAAATATTTCGCCATGGCCGCTTCGGTGACAAAGGGCAGGCCGGCATCCCGCATGCGTGCGCCGTTATAAACCAGCAATCGCGAGGCTTCGACATCGGTGGCCATTTCCGCCAGCTCGAACTGCACGGCCTGAAAATCCGCGATGGGCTTGCCGAACTGCCGCCGCTCTTTGGCGTAGGCAATGGCGTGGTCAAGCGCGCCTTGCGCCAATCCGGTCATCTGCGCGCCGATGGCGATGCGTCCTTCGTTCAGGGTTTCGATCGCGATTTTGTAACCCTTGCCGGTTTCGCCCAGAACATTTTCGGCCGGAACTCGGCAATCGTCCAAAATCAGCTCGCATGTGGAGGAGGCGCGGATTCCGAGTTTGTCTTCCTTCTTGCCTACCTGAAATCCAGGAAAGCTGCGTTCCACGATAAAGCAAGTGATGCCGCGATGGCCAGCATCCGGATTCGCGTTGGCGAACAGGAAATAAATATCCGCTTCAGCTGCATTGGTAATCCAAAGCTTGCGGCCGGTGATCAGAAAATGATCGCCGTGGCGGGTGGCGCGCGTGGCCATGGCGAACGCGTCCGATCCGGATCCTGCTTCCGAAAGCGCGAATGCAGCTACTGTGTCCCGGGCCAGCTTCGGCAAATAGCGCCGCTTCTGTTCATCGTTGCCCCATCGGAGCAAAATATTATTGGCGATGGTGTTCTGCACATCCACGATTACTGCCGCGGAGGGATCTACCGCCGCCAGCGCTTCCACAGCGAGAACGGATTGAAAGAAACTGCCACCTTGCCCGCCGTGATCTTCTGGAATTTCGATCCCCATCAGACCCAGTGCGAACATTTCCTGAAGCAGATCTTTCCGGAAAACGCCGGCCTCGTCCATGGCGCGAACGTGAGGTCCGATGCGCTCGCGAGCGAAGCGGCGCACGGTGGACTGGAACATTGTTTCTTCGTCGCTGAGGATGCTCAGTGGGGTCGCGGCAAGAGACTTGGCTTCGGTAGCGGCTGGCATGCCTTCAGTCTACCGCTGCAAGGCCGAGCCGCGACCGGAGGGAGCGTAACAACCGTCGCTGTGTCTAGGTTCGGGGTGGCGCTTCCTTCCGGTCGCGGTTCGATTTTATACGGTGCTTCTCCGTAGGGTGTATAATCGCCAGCGATGCGTATGAGAACTTGGCTTGTTGCCACCCTGTTGTGCATAGCCGTTGCGCTGTATGCGTTCCAGGCGCTCCCAAGATGTACTTCCCTTGAACCGGATACCGCCAAAGTAGGAGACGAGATCAGCCTCAAGGGAGAAAACTTGGGCAAGAAAAACTCCGGGGATGTCTTTTTGACGGATGGGTCCAAGGACACCAAGGTTGCCGTCTCGGACCAGTCGGACACTGAGATCAAATTCAAGGTGCCACAGATAAAGCCGGGCCGGTATCACGTGGCGATTCTAACCGCGAACAAGGCTTCGATCATCGATCAACCGGTAGTGCTGACCATCGAGTGACTGCTTACTTGGGTGGGAGCAGCATGTAAGTAACGATGGCGATCGCGGAGAGCCGCCTTTGCGCGTCCAGCAGATCTACCCGCGTGACTGAGAGTGTCTTGCCTGCGCGCAGGACATAAACTCGCGCGATTACTTTCTTACCCGCGATGGGTCGCAGATAATTCACCTTCAGCTCCGTGGTGGTCATTTCGCGATGACCTTGATGCGCGTGAACCAAGCCATGCCAGGCGGCTTCGTCCGCGACGGCGGCGATAACTCCGCCATGCAGGACGCCGTTGCCGTTCAGAAATTCCGCTCGAAGTGGAAAGTCCACTGTGACGCCGTCCCGATGTTTTCGGACTACTCGCAGCGCAAGGCTGTTCTCGAAGGGCATGCCGGTATGATAGCGTTGTCCCCTTGCTTACGCGCGGGGCTACTCGGTTACGACGTTCATCAAATATCGGTCCAGCTCGCCAATTCCATCGCGGATACGCGCTGCATCTTCGGCCAGCGCGGATTCTTCCAGCATCTCCCCAATTTTAGTAAGCTGGGCGAACCCATAGCCGCCACCGGAACCGGCCATCTGGTGACCCAGTGTGCGGACCGTGGAATAGTCGCTCTGTTCCAGCGCGACTCGTAGTTTTTGGACATCGGCTCTGCGCTTTTCAAGGTACGCGGGGATTACCGGCTTCAGCCAGGATTCCACCGTCACCGGGATTCTGTCGGCGGCCGGCTGCACGGGTGCATACCGGCCGATCGCTTCGAGCAATGCCGTTTTCGTGATCGGTTTCGTCAGATGGTCCGTACAGCCTGCTTCGATGCTGCGATCTCTGGCTTCTTTGAGCGCGTGCGCGGTCAGAGCGAGTATGGGTGTCTCAGGGGCAGCGCGCTCCTTTTCGAGCGCGCGCATGGCGCGCGTGGCCGCGTAGCCATCCATTACAGGCATCTCCGCGTCCATCAGGACCATGTCGTAAATTCCTGCTCTGAACAGCTCCACTACTTCTGCGCCGTTCTTCACTTCATCAATCACGCAGCCTGTGTCCCTCAGATATCCGCGCACCAGGAAACGATTGTCGTCTGAATCGTCCGCCAGTAGAATCCGCAAAGTACGATTTCCGAGCGCGGGAGCGGTCGCTTTCGGAGCCGGCGATTTTGAGGCGGCCTCGGCTACATCGAAGCGCGCGGTGAAGTGGATGGTGCTGCCTTCCCCCGGCATGCTTTCGGCCCAGATTCGTCCGCCCATCAGCTCCACAAACCGCTTGGAGATGGCCAATCCGAGGCCTGTGCCTCCATACTTCCGCGTAGTGGACGCGTCCGCCTGCGTGAAGCTGTCGAAGATGGTGGAGACGCGATCGGGTGGAATTCCCACACCGGTATCTCGCACCGTGAAATGTAGCGAATGTAGCGTGCCCGCCTCCGGCTGGTCCTGGTCGAGTCTCACCCGCACAGTGATTCCGCCTCGGTCCGTGAATTTCACGGCGTTGCTCAGCAGGTTCAGGAGTATCTGCCGCAAGCGGCCCGGGTCACCCGTCAAGCGCCCCGTAACCTCCGGCCGAATTTCGGAGTTTAAGCAAAGGCCTTTGGCGCGAGCGCGGACGCCGATGATCTCGATGGCTTCTTGGACTACGTCAGCGAGATTGAACGCGATGCACTCCAGTTCCACCTGTCCGGCCTCAATCTTCGAGAAATCGAGAATATCGTTGATGACGTTCAACAGATTATCGCCGGCGCGCCGGAAGATACGCACATATTCACTCTGTTCGTCGCTCAGCTCAGTCTCCGAGAGCAGTTCCGCAACACCCAGCAGTGCATTCATCGGTGTTCGTATCTCATGACTCATGCGAGCCAGAAATTCGCTCTTGGCTTCCGTGGCGCGCTTGAGCTCGCGGCTCAGCCGCGCGATTTCATCATGCGCCAGCTTGGTCTGATGCGCGTAGTGCACGAATTCTCGTGTTTGCTCGAAACGGTGCGGCGCGCACTCGATCAGCAGCAGCTTTCTCTCTCCGGCAACAGCGATTGCGCAGAAGTGTAAGTCTTCACCAGCTGGACCCGTCTGGGTCCAGAAGTCGGAGTGGAGCATGGAAAGGCTGCCGGGATTGGCCCAAAACTCTTCAGCATCCGGAAGAAAAACATCCAGGAATGGGAAGACCTCTGTAAGCGCGCCGGCCGGAAGCCATTGCGGAGCAGCACCCAACAAACGGAAAGATTCATCGCTCGATCGCTCGAACACTGCATAGCCGAGCGTGGCCAGCAAGTCCAACTGCTCGGATGGGCTCATTGGTCGCCGGCCTCTCTCTCCGCATGGCGGCCGATGATCGTCACCGCTAGCCCCAGGAACATTTCTTCTACGCCTATTCCAGTTTTTGCGCTAGTTTCAAACGTTGGCCAACCGTATTCCGCCACCTGTTTGCCTTGCACCTCCCATTGATCGCGCAGATCGGCCTTATTCACCACCAGAACGAACGGCAGTGGACCCAGCGCTTCAGTGACGCGCTGCTGCAGCTCGGCGGCTTTTTCAAGTGTCGAGGCGCGGCAACCATCGGCCACCAGAATGTAGCCGGATGCGCCGCGTAGATGGGAGACGTTGAGTTGCGCCAGATCGTCCTCGCCGGCCAGATCCCACAGCATCAGCGTGAGGGATTTGCCATTGACGCTCACGTCCTTGCGGTCGATCTTGACGCCGATGGTAGTGAGGTAGCGCTCATCGAAAATACTGTCTACGAAACGGCGTACCAGGCTGGTTTTTCCGACACCGAACGCGCCCACCATACAGATTTTCTTTTTTAGTGTGGCGACTGTTTGCGTCACGGAACGCCAATTACGCGAAACGACGCGCTGCGGCAAAACAGGCGCTCTTCTTCCTTCACGGCCGCGCAAGTCTCCCGTTCCTTATCCTCTGGAACGGCGGCCAGGCGGGCGGCGGGCACTCCTAGCGAAATCAGGGCTGCCCGAACGTTCTCAGCGCGGGATCGCGCCAAGACGGAGTTGAGTTGCTCCGTGCCGGCCGGGTCGTGATTGCCGCGCACTTCTATCTGGACGGTTTGGCCCAGGGCCGATGCTGCCTTGATCAGTGAAAGGATCTGGGCGGCTACGTCGTCCAGCAGGAATCGCTGTTCAGGAGGGATGGTCGAACTGCCGGTAGGAAAACGGAAGGCGCGCCGCTGCAACTCATCCTTGAGCTCCACCAGCCGGCGTTCGGTCGCGAAGCTCGGCTGCAACGAGTGGTACTCCTCAAAATGAAACGCAGCTTGGTTAGAGGGCAGGCCTTCGCGAGACAGCAGGACTGCCGGATCCGCAGCCAACGGATCACGGAGCCCGTAGAGGTAATACGTTCCGCCTCTCTTTTCGAAACTGGTCAGCACGATGCCTGGCGCGTTATTCAATCGATGAGCGAAGTTCGACCAGCGACGCTCGATGGATGCGGAATAAATCCACCAGCCAATCAGCGCGGCGATCGCGAGCAACGGTACGCCGAACAGAAGCAAGCCGGCCGCACGCGATGTGCCTTTCCGTTTATCCGGTTTTCCCTGGCCGATCAAACAAGCTTTCAACCACGGCCGGCAGCTGTCAAATTCGGATGTATCACCGTCGAACGAATGGAGCGCCTCCGCTTTTTGGCGTTCGACAGTGTCGAGCGTATTCTGAAACAAGCGGCTCAAATTGCGTGGCGCCAGGCCGCGCACAAAACCGGAGAGAATCGCGTCGGGGCCGTAAGTAAGCAGCACTCCGATTTCGCCCATGCGGATCGTTTCCAGATTTTCGCCCTCGGCGACGGTGACGGAATCCCGCACAAAATCCTGAATCGCGGTCAGCATGCCGGAAACCATTTCCGGATCCTTTGTTTCGGCAGTATCGACGGCGGCGTATTGCAGCAGCAAGCCGGTTTTGCGATGAATCAGGAACACCTGCTCCACGCGGTACAGCAGGCTGCGCAGCAGGACGATCTCTGCGTAGGGTTTCCCGGTGCGGAGCGCCTCCCAGCGCCACCGCAAGCTGCGCCACGAAAAGCTTTGCTCCAGCATTTGGCTGAGCGATTGCAGCTTCGCATCCAGCTCCGAAGTGATGGCCTTGCGGATGGCTTTGCCGAAAATTGGAAATAGCGCATCGGCCAGCATGCGCGGATTGGACTGCACGGAAAGCTGGAGCGCTTCCTCGAGCAGCGGTTGCAGGGCGCGACGCAGCTTGGCATCGGAACGCAATCGGACGGCTTCCGCTAGGACGCTCGCGATGTCCTCGGCGCGACGTGTGGGATTGTCCAGGCGCTGGCGCATGCTCTCCCACGCCTCGCGGTCCGGACCCAGCAGAATGGCGCGCAGCTCCGCCAGCGGCTGATCGTCCGCAGGTGGGCGCTTGGCTGCACCGTCAGTAGGCATCGTCCGGAAGGTGTGAACTAATCCGCGCCCGTTACCTTGAACTGGTCGGTGAGCCGCAGCGAGACCTCGGAGAAAAGGCTGGCGAGGGCGGCGCGATCGGTTTTGGCATGCTGCAATTCCTGAGAGCGGCGTTCGAGCAGCGCCACCAGTTCTTCGCCCTTGGCCCGGATAGCGTCGGTCAATTCCTTGGATTGCTGCAGCAAATCATTGCGGATCTCTCGCTTGGCGTGGGCTTCCTGGTTTTCCACTTCGCCGATCTTCTTGGCGACGGATGCCGAATGCGCCGTTAGATCCGCCGATAGCCGGGCTTGGTTTTCCGCCCGCTCATCGCGTTCAATGTTGAGTCGGCTTTCGAGCGCGGCTAGTTCCTTATGGACGAATGCCTCCAGCGCTTCCAGGTGGCGCCGCGTAGTGTCCCGAATATCCAAGGATTCTTTGCGCAGCGTTTCTTCGAGCCGCGCAAACCGCTGCTCGTAGTCCCGCATGTGCGTTCCGAAAATGATGTCCCGGATTTTGTCGATATTGCCTGTTCCGGCTTCGTGCGGAGCCGGTTCCGTATGCGGCTCGAAGTGCTGGCCGCCGTTGGGTGGATGTGTTATTTCCGGCGCAAGATTCTGGTTCGTTTCGATTCCGTCATTCGAGGAGCTTGGGTTCATAAGTTTCGTGCCTCTGTTTCCGCTAGAGATACTTTATAAGGATCACTTCGTTTCCCTTCGCGCTGTAGATCAGCTCGTCGGCGAAACTCTGGGTTAGGAGCAGTCCGAATCCGCCGGCCCGCGTTCCCGTTTGCTCGCGCACTTCCACGTGATGGAGTGGCTCATCCGCGGCATTGGCAACGGCGGCGTGCGACAGGTTCTCGAGCGAGAAACCTTCGCCCGGATCGCGGATATAGTAAACGATGCAGCGGGCAGTTCGGATGTAGCTCAAATCGACGATCTTGTCAGGATCAAGGCGGCCGCCGTGCTCAATGGCGTTCATGAGCAGCTCGCGGAAAGCGATGGCGATCTGTTCGCGTTCGTCCGGCTTCAAGTCGCTCGGAAGTTCGCGCATGAACTGAGTCAAGCGTTCGGCGGTGGCGAGCTTGCAGCGGATTTCAAGCGATATCCAATTGGGCTTGTCGGAAATCACCTTGATATCGTCCTGGTCTACGGTGGTGGATAACGCGTTCTCGAGAGTCACCAGCAGAAGGTCACGATCAAAGGGTTTGGCGATGTACGCCGTGGCCTGATGCCGCAACGATTCCAGGATGTGAGCGGAGGTATTCTTGACGGTCATCACCACGATGCGGGCGTGGGGGTCGCGACTCCGCATGTGGCCAAGCAGCGTGAGGCCATCCATGCCTGGCATAAGGATATCGGACAGCACCAGATCGTAGGAGCGGGTTTCGAGAAGCGCGAGAGCCTCGTCACCGTTTCCAGCGCTCTCCAGCTCCCAGCTCTTTCCGGCTAGCATAGCCCCGATCAGTTCGTGAATGGAGGGATCGTCGTCCACTACCAGCAGAGTTCGAGGAGTCGGAGGCATGGAGTACATAGATAGAATACATAAATCGCCCTACTGGTGCCGAGCGAGTTTCTCGGGGCGTTTTTCGAATGTGATAGACTCGCGTTATCCGCGCCCTTCTTTCCTCTGGAGGGATCATGCTTCGCTCTTCCGTTCTTTTTTTCCTTGGTCTATCCGCGTTTACCGCAGCCAATCCTATTCCGGCCGGTCTTCTGCACCGTCCGCTAGCCTTTGAGCCGAATCGAGGACAAGCCGCGCCGCTTGTTCGATTTGTGGCGCGCGGGAACTCGCGGGATTATCTGCTGAGCGCGTCCGGAGTGACAGTGTTAGGCGCGTCGCTGCATTTTTCGGGCGCGAATCCAGAACCACAAACCTCGGCGCTCGATCCGCTGGTGGAGCGGCACAATTATTTCCATGGTTCCCTGAGTCAAACGGATATTCCAACCTACCGGCGCGTTCGTTATTCTCGCCTATACGCGGGCATCGACTGCGTCTTTTATGGCGATCAAAAGGGTCTGGAATTCGATTTCGAGGTGGCGCCCGGCGCTGATCCGGCGAAGATCCTTCTGCGATGGAGCGGTGCGAAGCGAGTGCGTCTCGATACGGGCGGAGAGCTTGTGATTGAGACAACTTCGGGCGAGTTACGCCAGCGCAAACCCACCGTATATCAGGAACGCAATGGGCAGCGCGTCTTGATCGCCGGCGGCTATCGTTTGACCGCGGATGGCGCAATTCGCTTTTCGATCTCCCATTATGATCGGACGCGCCCCTTGGTTATCGACCCCGTGATCTTCGCGCTCGATCAAAACCTGATTCTCGTCGCCGCGATGACCGGGGACTCGGCTGGAAACTTGTATCTCACCGGTCAGACATCAACTTCCGTTTTGCCCACGACAGTGGGAGCCGTCCAGCCAGCCTACGCCGGCGGCACGTGTGTGAGTGTTAACATCGGTCCCAGCCTGGGGCCGAACGACTTCCCGTGCCCGGATGCCTTCGTCATCAAGCTCGACTCGAAGGGGCAAATTGCGTACGCGACCTATTTGGGTGGCGACGGCGGGGACAACGGAAACGCCATCGCCGTAGATTCGTCAGGTAATGCTTACGTGGCCGGCGCGACTTTTCCCGGTACAACGCCGAACAATTTCCCGACAACGCCCAACGCCCCGTTCCCCAAGCCAACCACATCCACCAGCTATGACGGTTTCCTTACCAAGCTCAACCCGGCCGGCAGCCAGCTCGTATATTCCACATATATACCGGACATGCCGGTTTCCGGAATTGCTGTCGATGGACAGGGCAACGCCTACGTCGCGGGCGCTACCGGTGGAGGATCTCACTTTCCGGCTACTCCTGGAGCTTTTCAGGCCTCAAACCCCAATCCATCAAGTGCCGGTGCTGTCGCGAAATTAAATGCGGCTGGTACGGCGTTGGTGTACGCTACATATCTTGCTGGGACCGGCGGCGGGGATATCCCTGACACAGCCAATGCCATCGCTGTGGACGCGTCTGGAGACGCCTACATAACCGGGTTTACCGCCTCTTCAGATTTTCCGACCACCCAAGGCGCTTTCCAAACCAAACTGCAATCTCCGACAGCGATTTTCGTTTCCAAGATCGCTCCTTCGGGCGCAAGCCTGGTCTACTCGACATTTCTTGGCCCAAGCGGGACCGCCTCAGGCGAGGGCGTGGAGTTTTCCGGGAACGGCGGACTGGCCATCCGGGTGGACTCGCAAGGGAACGCGATCGTATTGGGCGACACGCTATCGAACGTTTTTCCAGTGACCGCAGGCGCTTTCCAGCCGGCCGGGCCCTCCGCTGCGTGGACGTCGGCCAATGGCGGAGCTCTAAACGTTTTGTCGAAGCTGAATTCAACCGGCTCGGCTTTGGTTTATTCCACCTATATAAGTGGCGCTGAATCGCTTGACATCGACAGCGCCGGCAATGCATACGTTGCGGGAGCGGCCTCGTATGGATTTCCAACCACGGCCGGCGCATACCAATCGTGCAGCCACGGAGGGACGAGCGACATCTTTGCGGCCGAGTTCGCTCCGGATGGCACACTTCTCGGAGCGACCTATCTGGGAGGGTCGGGCACGGATACCGCCTCCGCCGTCGTTGCGCTGGGTGGTGGATCTATCAGCCTGGCGGGCATCACTTCTTCTACAACATTTAACGATTTCCCTGGCATCATCGACCCGCCTGTTCCCAACCTCGCACTTGTGGACACTATCCTAATCAAAAATCCGAATCAGACCGATGGTCCTTGTCTCGCCTACGCGATTCAGAACGGCGCCAGTTTTGCCGAAGGGACTGTTGCGCCTGGAGAGGTTGTCACGTTGCGCGGCAAAGGCATCGGGCCGCAGACGGGCGTTAACGCACAGGCGGGACCTAACGGATTCCCCACCTCGCTCGCCGGAGTGCAAGTTCTCTTTGGTAACCAACCGGCCCCATTGCTATACGTGCAGTCCGAGCAGATCAACGTGGTGGTCCCTTGGGATGCCGGGATGAATTTGTTCAATCCGGGTACGTCAGTTCAAGTGAATTATAACGGCGCTTCGGGCACTGGTGCCGCCAACCTGAGTCAGGCCTCGCCCGGAATCTTCCTCGCGAACGTTTCTACCCAGCTAGCTGCTGTAACGAATGCTGATGGTACCCCAAACTCGCCCAACAATCCCGCAAGACTCGGAACCGTGGTGACGTTCTACGGTACAGGAGGAGGAACGATGAATCCCCCCGGCGTGGATGGAGCCGTCTGGCCGTCGAGTCCGCTGGCGCAATTCACCCTGCCTGTGAGCGTTCAGATAAATCAGGTTAATGCCGATGTCACTTACGCCGGTTCGGCTCCGGGGCTAGTTTCCGGAATTTTCCAGATCAACGTGCAGATACCCAATCTCTTTTCTCCTCCGCCTACTGTGCCCATAACGATTACGATTGGCGGAGTGTCAAGCGCGCCCGCGATCATCGCGGTGCAATAGCCGAACAGAACGATCATGAGCGTTCCAGTTCTGATATACTCGTCCGAGATCCCTCATTATCTATGTCGGAGTTTCGCTTAGGGGATGTAATCGACGATCACTGCATCAAGTGCCGCCGGATTACCAACCATTCCATCGTTTCCATCGTGACCGCGAAGCCAGCCAAGGTTCGCTGCCGGACCTGCTATCACGATCACGACTATCGCAATGAGGAGGCGCCGCCCTCCAAGAAGGACCTCAAGAAGGCCGAGCTGTTCAAGGAGGTTCTGGCTGCCGCCTCGCCCGCCGCTATTCCCGCTGATATTCCCGCCGATATTCCCGAAGTTGTTACGGAAGCCGAGCCGGAAGCTGCCGAGAAGCCCAAGAAGGGGAAAGCGCGCAAGAAAGCTTGAGTCCCTGGAACGCGGAGCAATACGAAGGCCGGCATTCCTACGTCTGGCAGTTCGGTGGCAGCTTGCTGGAGTTGCTGCAGCCGCGTCCCGGTGAACGCATTCTGGATCTCGGCTGCGGCACGGGACAGTTGACCGCTGAGATCGCCGCGAGCGGTGCACAAGTAGTAGGTCTGGACAGTTCTCCAGAGATGCTGGGCCAAGCGCGCCAGAACTATCCGCATCTCAAGTTCGTCCTGGCGGATGCTACCAGTTTCCAGTTCGAGGAACCGTTTGACGCCGTATTCTCCAACGCCGCACTGCATTGGGTCAAAAATGCGGAAGCGGCCGTTCAATGTATAGCCGCAGCGCTCGTGGCCGGAGGGCGCTTCATTGCCGAATTCGGCGGCAAGGGCAACATCGCCGTTATCCTGAACGCACTGAATGCTGCTTTCGGCGACGCGGCCGACGAGCGTTGTCCCTGGTGGTTTCCAAGCATTGGCGAATACGCATCCATGCTGGAGCGGCACGGGCTGGAGGTGCGCCAAGCCAGCCTGTTCGACCGGCCCACGCCCATCGAAGGTGAGCGCGGCATGGAGGACTGGCTTGAGATGTTCTGCGGCAGCTATCTGCGCGGTCTGGACGCCAAAGGCGCGAAGGAAAAAGTCCACGATGTGGTCGAGCATCTGCGCCCGAAGCTCTATCGCGAAGGCGTCTGGACCTTGGACTACCGGCGCCTACGAGTGGTAGCGTTCGCCTCCCAACGAGAAACAAGAAACGAGAAACGGATTTTTTAGCTTTTCCGCAGTTCGTCGCTCAAATCTTTCAAAACTTGGTCCCGTTCTCCCGCCGTCAAATCGCGTTCCAGCCGGCGTAGTGCAACGCCCACGATATCGCGATGGTGCAGCTTCGAACCAACTCCTTCGGCCTCGCTCATTCTGAGCCACAGCTCGTGCAGACGATCGACATCTTCCGGCCACAAACGCGGTGGGTGGGGACCCAGGTTGACATACATGGACGGACGGTCCGGACTGATCACCTCGAGTGAAAACGCGTGGCGGGGTTCCGGCAAACTTTCCCAGGCCAGGCCAATGCGATGCGCCAACTCCTCGGACGTCATGCGCGCCGAGACGCCGGTCACTAATCGCGAAACCTTGAGCTTCGCTGCAGATTGCACCATCGCGTCGAACGGATTCACCGCTGGAACCACCAGCAGCTCCACCGGCTTTCCCTCCTTCTCGGCGATCTCAACCACGTGGCTGAATAGCTCCCGCTCATAATCGCTGAAAATCTGGTCGTCCGAAAGATCGTATTCGCCCGCGCCGGTGGAGATGGTGCGAACCGTCATCACCACAATGTCGTGCCGCCGTAGATTGGTCTTCTGCAGAACGGTACGGAGATGCTCCATGTTGTGGTAATCGCGCACGGCCACTAGAATGCATCCGGGCCGCGCGTGCAACGAAGAGTTGACTTGGGGTTGATGCTCTAGATTGAATTCTTCGAGGGGCTTCTTCTCCAAATGTTGCAGGGCGCGCTTCTTGGCGTTAATGTGTTCCGATATGGTGAAGACGACGAACACCACCAGCGTGAATCCAACGCCGTACTTGGTGGCGTACTCCTTCGAAAACAGATTCGCAATTGCTACGAAGCCCAGGATCAACGTAGTGACTCCCAATCCGATGGGGATCTCCACTCTGCCTAGGCGGATGTTAAATGGAAATTTGTACTCCTGATCGTGACGCTGGTAACGCAGCACCAGCACGCCCAACGATTTCAGGAAAAAACTCCACACCACGCCGAACGCGTACGCTTCGCCCAGCAGATAGACATCACCGCGGCTAACAACGATGGTGGCGAGTTGGAGGACCACGATGGTGTTGACCATGCGGTGCGTGGTGCCGAACCGTTTGTGGGGCTTGCGGAACCAATCCAGTAATACACCGTCTTCGGCCACGCGATTCAGGACGCCGTTGGCGCCGATGATGGATGTGTTCACGGCGCCAGAAAGAATCAGTACGCCCACGATCACTACAAAGACGTGAAACACCAGCCTCAGCAACTCCGGGCCGGCCAACTGCATCGCGAGTCCGCCCAGCAGATTGTCGGCATACAAATTGCGAATATCCTCTGGGCTGATGATCATGCCGGCGAATACCGTGATCACTCCCGTGCAGATCACGGCATACCAGCAAACGATATTCGCAGTGATCCGCAGATTCTTCAATTTGGGATAGGCAATCTCCCGATAGACCTGCGCCAGCGTCTCGAATCCGCTCATGGAGAGCAGCGAGTGACCGAAAGCAATGATCAACGCGACGATCGGAATGGACGGCCAGATGGTGCCTTTGAACCAGCCGAGCGCCGTGGGGCCAAACCGCAGATTGCGCGGCAGCGGCGCCGGAGGGAAGTGCACGTGCCCTCGCAGCAAAATGGTCAGCGGACACCAGATCAGCAGCGCGACTACCATGATGGTAGTGATCTGCATAATCCGCAGTGCCTTGCCGCTCGATTCGTGAATGCCTTTGATGTTCTGCCACCAGAAGTACAACGTCACCAATACGGCGAAAAACGCGGCAAAGTAGTTTACGTTGAATGGGAACGTCTGCCCGAGCATCTTGGCGATTTCGTCCAACAAGTGCCCCAGATAGGCACCGGCGCTGACTACGCTGATGGGTCCGGTAAGAATGTAATCGAATATGAGGGATGAGACCGACAGGCGCGCGATGAAGGGGCCCATGCTGTCTTTCACCACGATGTACACGCCGCCGCGCACGAACATGCTGCAGCTTTCCATGTACACGGATCGCACGGCGAAGCTGAAAAGCATCACCGCCAGCACGAACCAGGGCGCCGCGGGGCCAACCGCTGTCACCGCGATGCCGCCGGCATAGAACGCGGACGATGCGAGATCGGAAAGAACGATGGATGCGCCGCGCCAGAAGCTGATGAAGGACAACGCTACCGTGGTGGCCACCACGACTCTGGCTGTGTTGGTGGTGGGTTTGCTAACTTCCGATGCCATCAGCGAGGCGAGTTTCCGTACTGTGAGTCTACTTGAGCCACGTTTCTATCCTACGATGATCACATGGGTCTGAGCACGGCCATCCAGATCGCAACCCAACTTCGCGAGCGCGGCTTTCAGGCCTGGCTGGTGGGCGGCTCGGTGCGCGACCTGGTTCTGGGACGTGAACCAAAGGACTATGATATTTCAACGGACGCACGGCCCGATCAGTTGCTGGAGATTTTTCCCCGCGCCCAGTTGGTAGGCGCGCAATTCGGTGTGGTGCTCGTAGACGGTGTCGAGGTAGCCACCTTCCGCAGGGATCATTCTTATCAGGATGGCCGGCATCCCTCCGAAGTCACGTTTGAAACCGATCCGAAGCAGGACGTTTTGCGCCGTGATTTCACCATCAACGCGTTACTGCTGGATCCAGCTTCATTGACTTCTCCTGTTGTTGATTATGTCGGTGGCCTCGCCGACCTCCGCGCTGGAATCATTCGCGCCATCGGGGACCCCGAACAGCGCTTCGAGGAAGATCATCTGCGGATGCTACGCGCCATCCGTTTCGCCGCGCGATTCGGTTTCGACATAGAGCCCGGCACGCTAGCTGCCATCCAAAAACTACATCAGCGGATCACGCGCGTCTCGCCGGAACGCATTCGCGATGAGCTGGTCCGGATTCTCACCGAAGGCGCGCCACGCCGTGGTTTCGATTTGTTGGACGTGTCCGGATTGCTGGGCGACATTCTTCCGGAAGTGGCCGCCATGAAGGGCGTGGAACAGCCTCCAGAATTTCATCCCGAAGGCGACGTGTGGACTCACACGCTGATCATGCTGGAGGGTCTGCATCAACCCACGCCGACGTTGGCGCTGGGCGTATTGCTGCACGATGTTGGCAAGCCCGGTACTTTTCGCGTAGCCGATCGCATCCGTTTTGACGGCCATGTAGAGCTTGGTGAGCGCGTTGCGCGCGACATCCTGACGCGGCTGCGGTTCTCGAATGCGGACATTGATCAGGTGATCGCGCTGATTGCAAATCACATGCGCTTCAAGCACGTAACAGAAATGCGCGATAGCAAACTAAAACGCATGTTGCGCATGGACCGGTTCGAGGAGCACCTGGAGCTGCATCGCCTGGATTGCACATCCAGTCATGGACACCTGGAGAACTACGAGTTCTCGAGAAAGAAGTTTGAGGAATCGCCTCCCGAAGTATTGCGCCCGCCGCGGCTGCTTTCCGGGAATGATCTGAAAGAAGCCGGCTACCGGCCGGGCCCGGCATTCGCGCGCATGCTGGAAGCGGTGGAGGATGCGCAGCTCGAGTCGAGGATTCATACCAAAGAGGAGGCGCTAGAACTTGTCCAGTCAATATTTGGATTACCCTAAGAGTGTGCAAGCGACTCTGGTCCCTGTCGAGGAGTACCTGAGAACCAACTACGATCCCGACTGCGAATACGTAGATGGGCAAATCGTGGAGAGGAACTCGGGAGAAAAAACTCATAGTCGAATGCAGGGCGAATTTGTCTTCCATCTCAGAGCCAGAGTCAAGGAACTAGGAATGGAGGTGCTCCCAGAACAGCGAGTGCAGGTAAGTCCGAAGCGCTTCCGAACCCCAAACGTGACCGTTCTGAGGAAGTCCGATGAGCGAATTGTCAGCTCGCCACCCTTCATCTGCATCGAAGTTCTATCGAAAGACGACACGATGTATTACATGCAGGAGAAGATCGACGACTATCTGCGCTTCGGCGTGCCCTACGTCTGGATCATCAATCCACTCATAAAGAAAGCCTACGTAGTGACGCAAGCCGGAATGGTAGAAGCCACTTCAGGAGTCCTGGAAACAAAGGATCCCGCCATCAGCATGCCGCTCTCCGCACTTTTCGAATCGGAGCTCTAATCCAATTGCCGGTAGAAGAAAACCGTGGTGTGTAACCGCCCGTCTCCACTGCGCGCGTAGCCCGGCACTTCGCCATATCGCACGTAACCTAGCGATTCGCAGATCTTCTCCGCCTTGCCGCCTTGCCGCGTGTCCATCACGAGCAGCGTTCGGCCCAGTTTGCGCGCAATGGATTCCAGCTCCAGCATCAAACTCCTGGCCAATCCACGGCGGCGCGCGCGGCGATGTACGAACAGCTTCATGGCTTCGGCGCGATGGTTTCCGTTCGCGCGTGTTTCAAGATCAATCTGCACCGAACCTTGAATCAAATCGCCTTCGAGAGCCACCAGCAACACACGGGTTCCCTCTCGCATGGCCGCGATGACACGGTCCCAATAGGTCCGTGCCTCGCTTTCCGCAAGCGGCGGCATGAATCCAACGGACGCCCCGCTATCTACAGCGTCCATCAACAGGGCAACCAACTCCGCGGTGTGAGCCTCCGCCAGCTCTGGAGTAAATGAAACCACCATCTACAGATTCTCTCCCACACCAGCCACTAGCCACCAGCTACCAGCCACTGCTAAACTTTGTCCGTGCCCGCTACAGCAACTAAGCAGGCCTACTCGCGCGAAGAAGTGCGCCGGTTGCTGGACATATCGGCCAGCCTACTGCGCAGTTGGGAGAAGCAGAAGTTCGTTTCATCCAGCGGTTCCTTTACGTTTTCCGATCTGCTCGCGCTCCGGACTCTCGTGGAGCTGCGAGCGAGCAAGATTCCCCCGGCCCAGATCCGGCAGGCTTTGGAAGCGCTCCGCAAGAGGCTGAGCGACGTCAATCCTCTGACGGAGCTCAAGATTTATTCGAACGGCAAGAGAATCCAGGTTCTGTTCGAAGGACAGCGTATGGAACCGATCTCGGGACAACTGCTGCTGGATTTCGACGCTGCCGAGATCAAGAAGCTATTGTCCTTCCCTCAGTCCGGCAAGGAAATGGGGGCCGGCGAGAAACACAAGACGCGGCGTGAGGCGGAGCATTGGTTCGAAAAGGGTCTGGAGCTGGAACAGACCGGCGCGCCGATGCAGCAAATCATTGAGGCTTATCAAAAAGCAGCGGAGATAGATCGAACGTCCGCGGGAGCCCTGGTCAACCTCGGCACGGTGTATTTTAACGCTCGCAATTGGCGGGAAGCTGAGCGTCACTATCGCCAAGCGCTGGAGGTGGATCCCCAATACGCGCTGGCGCATTTCAACCTGGGCAATCTTTTCGATGAGCGAGGCAGTCGGAACGAGGCATTGTCCCACTACCTGGCGGCGCTCCAGATTCATCCAAGCTACGCGGACGTGCATTACAACGTTGCGCTGCTTTATCAATCCATCGGCCAGCCCTTGAAGGCCGTGCGCCACTGGAAACTGTATTTGAAGCTGGATCCGAGCAGCTCCTGGGCCACCATCGCGCGCCGTGAGCTGGGCAAGCTGAAGGACTCCACCATCGTTCGCGGCCCGCACGACAGATAAGGCCCATCTATAATGGAAACAACCCCGCGTCGCTACAGGAGCACTATTTCCTATGATTCAGCGGCTGATTCTTTCGTTAATCCTAATTGTTTCTCAGGCCTATCTCAACGCAGCGTCATCCAGCGCGCCTGCATTGCAGTGGTTCAAGACCGTCAGTGGGTCAGGCATGAGCAACGTCGCCGCCGTCGCGGCGGATGCTCACGGCAATTTCTATATCGCCGGCGGCACAACCTCGCTGGATTTTCCTAGCGTCTCTGCCGCCCAGCCTCAACCCGGTGGATCGCCTCTCATCCGGATCAACCCCAGCTCTGGCGCGATACAGAAAATCTATTCGCCAGTTCTGGCCACCCTCCAAAGCATTGCCGTGGACCCTAGCAATCCACAGACTCTCTACGGAACTTCGGCCGCCGGGCTCTTGCGCAGTACTGATGGCGGAAGCACATGGAAGGCGCTGCCAGGCTTTCCCTCAACTACTAATGTCAATTCCGTTGCCGTGGATCCAACCAACGGCAATACTCTCTACGCGGGAACCACCACTTTAGGCGCTCTTAAGAGCACAGACGGCGGCGCCACTTGGATCGCCATCAATAACGGCATCCCTCCGACTGTGAGCGAGATCGTAAATATCTACAGCTACGCGCAGAATGTCAATACTCTCGTGGTCTCACAGATCTGGATCGATCCGAATTCGCCGGAGGTGCTGTTCACCCCAACCAACGCTGGTCTCCTGCGCAGCGCCGACGCCGGGGCAAGCTGGAGCACTTCTTCGAGCTTCGTTATAGACCTGGTGTTTGATCCATTCACCAAAGGCACAATCTACGCGGTGGGAAGCGCCTTTAGCAAAAGCACGGACGATGGCGTAACCTGGACCTCGTTAGCGCCACTGCCGGATCAGTCCCAGCCAACCTTAATCGCCGTGGATCCATTCCACCAAGGCACGTTGTATGGCAGTACAGATTCAGGTCTCTTCGTAAGCACTGACTCCGGAGAGAACTGGACGCAGAGAATTAAAGGGTTCCCCACTCTAATCGCAACCGACCCTAACAAGGCTGTGATTTACGCGAACTTGCTTGGGCTCGGGATTGTGGCCAGCAGCGATGGCTTCAAAACCTACTCGCCAGTCCCAACCGCAGGCAGTCCGCTGTCTCCTTTGCAGATCGTCCAGATTCAAGTAGTGGGATCGTTTCTGTTTGTAGTCGGCGCGCCGACAACGGACGTCTTTGTTACCAAGCTCGATCCAAACGGCAACATAGTTTACTCGACGTACTTCGGAGGCGCGGGCTCTGACAATGCTGCTGCGATGGCGCTGGCGAACGACGGAAGTGTCTACGTGACCGGCTCGACGGGTTCCACGGATTTCCCCGTCACCAAAGGCGCGTACGCAACCAGCGGAGCTAGTTTTGTCTTCAAGTTGAATCCCGATGGATCGCTGGCATGGTCGACATACTTCGCAAACGGTTATACCGCGCCTTACGCGATTTCTGTGGACGCAGCGGGCAATCCATATATTGGCGGCCAGACATCGGGGAGCCTGCCTGTCACTCCAGGCGTGTACGAAACGCAATTCTCCCCTACCAATTGCCCGCCGGGAAACATTGGTCCTTGCTTCGAGAATGCCTCCGCGTTTCTGACGAAGTTCAACGCGCAAGGTTCCTTGCTCGAGTTCTCTACTTACATATTCGAGAACCAGCAAAAGCAGTATGTCCAGGCCGTAAACGCGCTGGCATTGGCTCCCAACGGCAACATCTATTTCGGCTTTAACGGATTCAACAACCCCACCCCGAGCGCGAGTGGTGTTTATCTGATGAATGCCGCCGGCAGCGCTCTGCTCGCTGAGAATATCAGCGAACCAGTTGCGATCAGTTCGATTGCCCTGGGTAAGGATGGCAATTTGTACGCCACGGGCAGCACTGGCCCCACATTCCGCGCAACTCCCGGAGCTTACCAATCTGTTCCGGTGCCGAATGGAGTGGATTCCAATGCATTCGTCCTGAAGTTCGACGGGACACTTTCAAAAATCCTGGCCGCGACCCTGCTGGGAGGCGAGGGGGTGGATGCTGGCGCAAGCGTGGCGCTGGATGCTTCCGGCAATGTTATCGTCAGCGGCTATACGGATTCCAAGGCGTTCCCGATACGCGCGCCATTCCAGGGATCATTCTCGGCCCGCTCCGGATTTGTCACGGGATTGGATTCCAGCTTGTCCAACTTATTGTTTTCCACCTACCTGGGCGACACCCGGCCATTCATCGTTCAGGGCGCGGTTCCGGATGGAAGTGGGAATTTGTTGGTGGCGGGAGCAACGCAATCGTCCAATAGCAGCTACTACATCGCCGATCCCGGATATCCCTTCGCAATTCCGTCTACCGTAATCGTGAACAAGATCGCGCTTCCCCCGGCTCCAGTTGTACGGGTGGACTCAGTCGTGAATTACGCCAGCCGGTTGGGCGTGCCGTTGTCGCCCAGCGAAGCTATTGAGGTCATCGGTTCGGGCTTCGGATCGGATGCCAAGTTGATGCTCGACGGTAACCCGTTGCCGGTTGTATTCGCGAACGCGGACAGCATCGTGGTTGTACTGCCGAATGATCTGCAGACATCCGGCAGCGTGCAGCTAACGGTTTCCAATAACGGCGTCAGTTCGAATCCCGTCAACCTGCTGGCAGCCGCGGCGGCGCCAGGAATTTATACCTCCGACAACAGCGGATTCGGCCAAGGCTACATTTTGAACGCCGACGGCACGCGGAACTCGCAGTCGAATCCCGCCGTACCAGGTACGCCAATGACAATCCTGGCGACGGGTGTCGGTCAGATTTCGAATGTTGGCGCGTATGTTGTCACAGATCAGCCCGTAGCCGTTTTTGCGGATGGATTCTACGTCGCAGGTATTGCCGCGATGATGAAATCAGTCCCAGGTTTACCTGGCGATGTCTACGAAATCAGCGTGTACGCTCCGGATCTGGCCAAACTGTTTGGCGCAAATCCGGATAACCACAATCCAGTGATTCCGCCGGAGGTTCCCATCACGCTTTTCATCGGATCTGCCCAGAGCCAGCTGGGAGTAATGGTGTGGGTGAAGCCGGATTGATTATCAGCTCAGCTTTTCCACAAACCAATCCCGCGCCAGCGCCGCCACTTTCTCGATCGCCCCTGGCT
This sequence comes from Bryobacteraceae bacterium, assembly GCA_050011295.1. Taxonomy (GTDB): domain Bacteria; phylum Acidobacteriota; class Terriglobia; order Bryobacterales; family Bryobacteraceae; genus Palsa-89. The sequence goes on along the minus strand of JBEKJJ010000006.1, from coordinate 14,703 downwards.
CCTCGAACAGATGCGTGGCGCCCGGAACCACCTTCAGCGATTTCTCGCAATGCATCAAACCTAGCGCTTGCTGGTTCAAATCCAGCACCACCGGGTCCGCCCCGCCGACAATCAACAAAGTTGGCGCTTTGACGTGACTGAGCGCCTGACCCGCAAGATCCGGACGTCCGCCGCGCGAGACCACCGCGTGTACGACGCGTGGAAGCTCAGCTGCCGCCACCAGCGCCGCAGCAGCGCCTGTGCTGGCGCCGAAATGGCCGATCTTCATACCAGCCACTTCCGGATGCTCCGCCAGCCATTGAGTAATTGCCACCAGCCGTTTTCCGAGCAGCGGGATGTCGAAGCGAAGATGGGCGGTCTGCAGATCCACCTGCTGCTCGTCTTCAGTGAGCAGATCCATCAGCAGTGTTGCTAGCCCGCTCTCGTTGAGTAGATCCGCCACATACCGATTCCGTGGACTACGCCGCGAGCTACCGCTGCCATGTGCGAACAGAACCGCGCCGCTTGCCGAGGTGGGGATGCTGAGATCGCCCTCCAGGAGGATTGATTCCACCGGTATCGTTACGGCCAAATGTTCGATGGCAATCCCAGTCCGTTCTTTCGTCATACGACTGTCCTCCTTTTGACGTAGCGCACGCACTCCTCGGTGCCGCGTTCACACTCGTGTGAACCCATAATCTTCCGCGCGACTGGTGTTCGCAAGAGTGCGAACACGGCACGCAAAAGTGCGTGCGCTACAACGCTACATGCGCCGAGGCTTCCAGCAACAACCGGACCTCTTCGTCGCTCGTCTGAGAAAACTCCTGATACCACATGCTCACGGCATGGAACGATTCGGGCGTACTGACGCACACCACTTCGTCTGCCTCGCGAGCCAAACTCCGGCAGGTTTCAGCAGCCGCCACCGGCGCGGCTACCACTATTCGAGCGGGCTGCATCTGGCGCAATGCCTTGACGGCCGCGCGCATAGTAGATCCCGTAGCCAAGCCATCATCCACCACAATCACGATTCGGCCAGCCAGATCGGGGAAGGGAAGGTCCCCACGATACGCGCGCCGTTGACGTTCCAATTCCTGCTCTTCCTGGGCCGCCACGGCGGCGATCATCGGCTCGCTGATCCGGAGCGCGCTAACCACTTCCGGATTCAATACGCGAACGCCTCCGGTGGCGATCGCCCCCATCGCTAATTCCCGATGTCCAGGCACGCCCAGTTTTCGAACCACAAAAATATCCAGCGGAGCCTGCAGCCTCTGAGCCACCTGGTAAGCCACCGGCACCCCTCCCCGGGGCAAGCCGAGCACAATCACGGTGGGATCGCCAGCGTAACGCAAAAGCTGCGCGGCCAGTTGCACTCCGGCGTCCTGGCGATCTCGAAAAGTCCGGTCCATCATTAGATTTCCTGCAAACGAATATCCACTCCCGGCGCGGCTCCGTTCACCGCCAGTGTATCCTAGAGCTTAGAGGCGCATTTTGAATAGGATCGCACTTGCTTTTCGTAGTTTTTTCTCAATTCTCTTCAGCGGGAAGCTTCCCGTGGAAGTCGCACAAGCCCTTGGATTTACGCTAACCAAGACCCAACCGGTTGCGCCAAAGCCCACTGCCCAGGCGCGCCCGCAGGATGGCGCGGTTCAAATTCTGGGCATCCTCCAAAGAGACTCGCGTCTGATCGATTTTTTGATGGAGGACATTTCGGCATATTCGGACGAACAGGTGGGTGCGGCAGTGCGCAGCCTGCACGGCCAGTCGCGTGATTCCTTGAATCGATACCTGCGCCTGGCGCCCGTGATCGATGGCGTGGAGGGCAGCTTTACCAAGATCGAATCGAGCGACCCAGCGTCTGTGAAATTGCTCGGTAATGTTCCGGTCAGCGGGAAAGCCGCGGGCGGATTGCTGCGTCACAAAGGCTGGCGCGCCGAAAAGATCGATCTTCCACCCATTGTCTCCTTGGCGAGCGCGTCCATCATCGCTCCGGCTGAAATAGAAGTCGAGTAGCAGCGGGATGAACATTGGCATTGACCTGGGCACCACCAATTCGGCTTTAGCTTACGTAGCCGAAACCGCCGGCTCACCGGATTATCCCGAAATCAAGGTGCTCGAGATCCCGCAGTACGTTGCTCCGGCGCAAATAGAGCCGCGGCGAACGCTGCCATCATTTCTGTTCCTGGGCGATCAGACCTACGTCGGCGCTTATGCGCGCGAGCAAGGCGCGCTGGTACCCACCAAATCGGTCCACTCGGCGAAATCGTGGCTTTCGAATCCCGACGTGGATCGCACCGCCAAGATTCTTCCCTGGGACGCGCAGGAAGGCGGCCGGGTACTCTCGCCGGTGGAAGTTTCGAACGCCATCATTTCGCATATTCGCGATGCGTGGAATCAGGCGCATCCCAATGAGCCGCTGTCAGGGCAAGACGTTGTTCTGACCGTCCCCGCTTCGTTTGACGAAGAAGCGCGCGAACTCACGGTGCAAGCTGCGCGCGATGCAGGCATCGAGAAGTTAACGCTGGTGGAAGAGCCCGCTGCGGCGTTTTATTCCTGGATCGCGAATCATCTGGCGCAATCACAGAAAAGTTTGTTCGATGGCCAGCTGGTGCTAGTGTGCGACGTCGGCGGTGGAACCAGCGATTTCACGCTGATCCGCGTGCATCGCGATGGCGATCGCGTGGAGTTTACCCGCACCGCAGTCGGCAAGCATTTGCTGCTGGGTGGCGACAATCTGGATCTCACGTTGGGCTGGCTGGTGGAGGCCAAGCTGGGTACGCAGCTTTCTATCCGCCAACGCAGCGGACTCCGGCGGCAATGCGCCGCGGCCAAGGAGAAACTGCTGGCCAATCCGAACCTCAAAAGCGTAGAGATCACAGTGCTGGGCGCGGGATCGTCGCTGGTGGGCGGAACGTTGAAGACCGAGATCCTCCGAGAGGAAGCGCTCGAATTGACATTGGAGGGCTTTCTGCCCTTCTGCGCCATCGACGAAAAGCCCCAGGAAGAAAAGCGGAGTTTGTTTCGCGAGCTTGGCTTGCCTTATGTTTCCGATCCAGCAGTGACGCGGCATCTGGCGGCCTTCTTGAGCGCCAACGAAAATGCGAAACCGGACGCCATCCTTTTCAACGGCGGATTTTTCATTCCGGAAATTTGCCAGCAACGCGTGGCGGATGTCATGGAGCGCTGGTATGGCCGTCGTCCGCTGGTGCTGGAGAATCGCGATCTGGATCTCGCGGTCGCGGTGGGTGCGGCCTATTACAGCTATGTGAAGGCCACCGGCGCGGGACTGCTGGTTCGCGGCGGGCTGCCGCGCGCGTACTACGTTGGCGTAGGCGAAGAAAACGCCGTGTGCCTGGTGCCGCGTGGCGCCGAAGAAGGGCAGACGCTGGAACTGGACAGCCAGGATCTGCATTTGGTGGCCAACAAACCAGTCTCCTTCCGTTTGTACAGCTCGCTCGCGCGCGTGGACGACAAAGTGGGCGATACGATTCCGGCCTCTAGCGAACTGCATCTGCACGCACCGCTCGATGCTGTAATCCGATTTGGAAAATCCGGCGAGCGTCTGGTTCCCGTAAAGCTGCGCGCGCATTTGACGGAAGTGGGAACGCTCGAAGTGTGGGCCGATTCCAAAATCAGCGATCACAACTGGCGCTTGCAGTTCGAATTGCGCAAAACCGCCAAAGCTGCGTCTGGTAAACCAGCCGCCGTTGTGAGTGATGACGCGCTGGCTCAGGCGGAAGCGCTGCTGGATGCCACCTTCAAAGCCGGAACGCTCGCGCCCGAGGAGCTTCCTGGCAAGCTGGAACAAACGCTAGCGCTGGGACGCAATTCCTGGCCGCTGAGCGCGATTCGCCGCTTGGCGGACCGGATGCTGGAACTGGCCGATGGACGCCGCAAATCGCCTGCGCTAGAAATGCGTTGGCTCAATTTGTGCGGCTTCTGCCTAAGGCCGGGCTTCGGTTTCCCAGCCGACGATTATCGCATCGAACAGGCACGCCGCATTTACGCCGCCGGTCTCCAGTTTCCGAATCAAGTGCAAAATGAAATCGACTGGTGGATTTTCTGGGGCCGCATCGCCGGCGGGTCGAACAAGAATCAGCAAGTGGACATCTTTCAGCGCCTCTCGCCGGCGCTGTTGCCGCGTCCCGGGAAGCGTCCCCGATTGAACAATAGCTTGCTGCGCGAAATGTGGCGCACCGGTGCCAGCCTCGAACTGCTGCCGCTCCAGACCAAGAACCAGCTCGGCGACACGCTGCTGGCTTTGATGAAAAAAGGTGAGCTGGTGGAAACCGGACTGTGGTGTCTAGGCCGGCTGGGAGCGCGGAAGCTTTTCTACGGACCCATCAACCAGGTGCTGCAACCAACTGTTGCCACGCGCTGGGTGGAAGCGCTCGCGAAGATTCCAAATTCCCAGGACGCAATGGTTGCCATCGCGCGCCGCACAGGCGATTCCACGCGCGATCTTGCCCCGGCCACGCTCGATCTGGTTCGCCGTAAAATCCCCGAAGCGCTCATTCCGATGCTCGAAGGAGAAGTGGAAGAGGATCTCGGCAAAGTTTTCGGCGAGGAACTGCCCTCGGGCCTGGTGGCCGCTACTGCCTCGTGAACGAAGACTCCATTGTCCGCAAGCTCCGACGCAATGCCCCACTCATCGGAGACGATTGCGCCGTAATCCAAACTCCCCGAAATCAAGATTTGCTTTTTACAACTGATTTCAGCATCGAAGGCGTGCATTTCACGCGTGAATCCTCGGCCGAGCAAATTGGACGCCGGGCCGTCGCGCGTAGCTTGAGCGATATCGCCGCCATGGGGGGAAGTCCATTGTACTGTCTGATCTCGCTCGCGCTCGCGGACTGGACGGATCCGCATTGGATCGATGGTTTCTATCGCGGAGTGAATAAACTGCTGCGCCAGACCAAGACGCAGCTCGCGGGCGGCGACATCTCGCATGCCAATCAGTTGGTTTGCGATGTCATGATCTGCGGATCCGTTGGTAAAGGCAAAGCTCTGCGCCGCGCCGGTGCAGCGCCCGGCGATTGCATCTACGTTTCCGGCCCGCTGGGAGGCTGGCGTCACAAGAGCGACATCAGCCCTCGTCTGGATATCGGCCGCAAGCTCATCGGAAAAGCAACCGCCTGCATGGATATCAGCGACGGGCTCGCGCTTGATTTGCATCGGCTATGCCTCGCCTCGGGAGTCGCGGCTGAAATAGATTCAGTTCCGCTAATGGACGGCGCAACCGTCGAACAAGCGCTTCACGATGGTGAAGATTACGAGCTGCTCTATACGGCGCATCCGAAGCGTCGCGTGCCAGGAATTCAGATCGGTACCATAACAAAAGGAACTCCGGGCGCACTGCGTTATCAGGGAAGAAAACTGGCGCCAACCGGCTATGACCACCTCCAACCTCGTTCTTGATTTGATTGACGCGTTCCGCCGCTCTAAAACCATGTTCGCCGCGGTCGAGCTTGGAATCTTTGATGGTCGGCGACCGGCGGACTGCAAAGAACTTCCTCGCTTGCTGGGCGCTTGCGTTGCACTTGGCCTGCTTGAAAAACGAGGCGAACAATACGTCAATACTCCGGAAGCGGAAAAGTTCTTGCGGTCCGACAGTCCGGATACGCTCAGCGGATACATCCGCTATTCGAATAACGCCCTGTACCCGATGTGGGGGCACTTGGAAGATGCGGTCCGCGAGGGCGGTCCGCGATGGAAACAAACATTCGGCTGGGACGGCCCCATTTTTTCGCACTTCTTCCGCACCGAAGATGCCATGCGCGAATTTCAGAAAGGGATGCACGGTTTCGGCCAGCTCAGCTCGCCCGCCGTCGTCGCGGCCTTTGATTTGAGCCGATTCCATCGGCTAGTGGATCTCGGAGGAGGAACCGGCCACTTGGCCGAAGCGGCGCACGACCGCTATGCGAATCTTGAAACCGCGGTTTTCGATTTGCCGCGAGTGGCCGAAATGTTTCCGGGAACCATCGCTGGCGATTTTTTCACCGATCCATTGCCTGCCGCTGACCTTTACAGCCTTGGGCGAATCCTGCACGACTGGTCCGAGGACAAGATCGCGAAACTGCTTGCCAAGATCCACGCGGCGCTTCCCGCGAACGGTGGCTTGTTGATCGCCGAGAAGTTACTCGAACCCGATTACGTCTCCGGCCACATGCAATCGCTGAATATGTTGATCGTTACGGAAGGCCGTGAGCGATCTGCATCCGAGTATGAAGTGTTGCTGCGCGTGGCTGGTTTCTCGAAAGTGGACACCCAGCGTACGGGCGCACCGGTAGACGTAATCCTCGCCATCAAATGATCCTGGGCCTGCTGTTTGCGAGCATCGCCGGAGCCAGGATCCACGGCGATACGGTCTTCACCTGGGGCGATCAGTTGCTTGAGTGGACATTGCCCAAGCTGACCAGCCACGTACTCGCCACACCGGAAAAATCTGCCAGCGCAGGCTGTCTCAATGAGGATGGAACCGGGCTCTTCCTTCAAGAAGGCGATCGGCTGGTGTACCGCAAGGCTCCAGATTGGAAACCAAGAGAAATAGATCATGGCATGGACATGCACGACTGTCTGGCGGCAACTTTGCTCGGACATCGCGGCGTACTGGTGGTGCATCGTGGCATGCAGCTCCGCTTCTACGAATTCCCGGATTTCCATTACAAGGAAATCTACTCGTTCTACAGCCGGTCGCGGCAAGGCGGATTGCTGGTGACCGATGTGGATGGTGACGGATATCCGGATATCATCTGCGGCAACTATTGGATCAAGAGCCCAACCGATTTCGATCTTCCCTGGCACGATTTCGCTATCGAGCTGTACAACGACCAACCTCTAGCCGCCACACTACGGTTAGCTTTGATCAATGGCGATCTGTTAGTCGCGCAAGGCGAGCTGCCCAACGGCCGAGTGGCGCGGCTTCATAAGCCGCGAGATCCAACACAGCTCTGGACCGAAGAACTGCTAGGCGAGTTTCACTATCCGCGCGCCCTGGCTGGCAATCTGGTCGGTGAAGATGACGGCCGGCGGTCAAAGCTGCTTCTGAACGGCAAACTGGAGGGTCGGACCAACGGCATCCACACCGCGTTCCCCTATCGCAATGGCTTCGTCCTGGTGGGCCGGGACGGGGTTTCCTACCGGTCGCTCACGCTCGCGGCTCGATAACGGAATCCGAGCCAGAACATTGCGGCCAGTCCGATTAGGACCGAACCAATCGTAATAACCGGTAAGATCGCCACGAAAAGGAAAAAAGCACCGATGCTGCCGAGAAGTGCAACTGCCAGCATAATCAACAAACCGCGCTCTATCATGCCCCATGAATTGCGATTGGACTGCCAATGGGTCAGGTTTGGCATCCCCCGTGCTGCAGTAATGGTTAGACCATGCGCGAAACGTTGACAACCGAGCTGAAAAGTAGAACCCCGCGAATTTCTACTGGCGCGCGCTGGGCAATTGCAGCCGGAGTGGTTCTCGTCATCGGGATTACCGCCGCCGCAACTGGCGCCCGCGGCATCTCCAATCGAGCGCGCGAGCGCATTATCAAGACACTCGAAGAAACGTACGCGAGCCGGCTGGAATTCAAAAGCCTGAACGTTTCGCTGTTCCCATCCGTTCACGTCACCGGAACGGGACTGGTGCTCAGACAAAAGCAGTTAACCGCGGAAGTACCGCCGCTAATCACGGTGGACCAATTTTCTGCCGATACCAATCTCCTCGAGCTATTCCACATCCCCACCAAGATCCAGCACGTTCGTTTAGTGGGATTGCAGGTTCACGTGCAGACGGGGCAGCCGAAGAACTCGGGCACAGCGACTGGTGTCTCGAAGAAACCGCCGAACTTCGTGATTGGCGAGGTAATCGCGGATGGAGCGCGAGTGGAAACGATTCCGGCGAAGCCTGGCAAAGTCCCTCTGGTCTGGGAGATCAGGAAGCTCACTCTTCACGATGGCGGGACGGAGCGGCCAATGTCTTTCCGCGCAACGCTCATGAACGCGCAACCCCCTGGCGAGATTCAGAGTGAAGGCAGCTTCGGTCCATGGCAAAGGGATCAGCCCGCCGAGACGCCCGTATCCGGCAATTACGTACTTCGCCATGCCGATCTATCGGTATTCCATGGGATCTCCGGCACCTTGTCTTCCGACGGCAACTATCGCGGTGTGCTGGAGCGCATCGAAGTACAAGGGCGCGCCGACACGCCCGATTTTGCCGTCTCGATCGCTGGAAATCCCGTGCACTTAACCACTGATTTCCACGCTCTCGTAGACGGCACCAATGGGACTACTCATTTGCAACCAGTGGTGGCGCGATTCGGGCACTCCTCTTTCACCGCGCAGGGTGTTGTCGATACCACGCCCGGCAAACCTGGCAAGATAGTCTCCCTTGATGTTCGGTCCGAGAACGCCCACCTGGAGGACCTGCTTCGGATGGCCGTGAAGGGTAAGCCGGCATTGAGTGGAGCTGTAGCTTTTCACACGAAGGTTCGACTGCCCATCGTTGGCGGCGATGTCAGCCAGGAACTCGAACTCGATGGGACGTTCGACGCCACCTCGGCGCGATTCTCAAATCAGAGCGAGCAGCAGAAAGTTGACAAGTTGAGCAATCGGGGCCGCGGGCAAACCGACGACGCTGCTGACGACTCGGTTGCATCGGATTTTAGGGGAGGCTTCAAGCTGCGCGAGGGCGTGATGCACTTTACGGATTTATCGTTCCTGGTGCCCGGCGTGGCTATTACGCTCAACGGAGACTACGGTCTGGCGGACGGCCACATCGATCTGAGCGGTACTGCGCGTCTCCAAGCCAAACTTTCGCAAACCACCACGGGCTTCAAGAGTTTTCTTCTGAAGGCAGCGGATCCATTTTTTGCGAAGAAAGGCGCCGGCACAGTGCTGCCCATCAAAATCACCGGAACGCGGGATTCACCGTCGTTCGGTTTAAACATCGGCCGTAAAGCCAAAAAGTAAAGCGCCGTTTCTCGGTAGGAACTGTCGAGCGCACCTAACGAGAAACGAGAAACGAGAAACCGGCACGTTTTTCTCACACCGCGTACCTCGGCGGCGTTATCCCTTTCTCCCTCAAATAAACCTCCGCATACCCGCGATGATGCGCCGTGTGGATAAAGGCGTGCAGCACCCAATCCCAACCGGACTGCGGCGGTTGATTCGGCCGGCCGGGATATTGCTGGTCCAAGTCCTTCTCAGTTATGCCTTTCAAGACGCCCGCGCAGTAGTCAAAACTTGCGGCCATGTACTTCAGCGTGGTCTCCTTGTCGGATTGCTCCGGCGGCTTCATGGAGTCCGGAAGAGCTCCCTTGAATCGCGAAATATAGAAAGCGTTATTCGCGGCGATATGCTGCATCAGCTTCCCGTATTCCCGCAGCTCTGATTTGGGATTGAAGGCGTAGCCGTCGGCCGGCATCGCATCCGCCACCTGCAGCGTGAAGGCCTTGGCCTTTTCCCATCGATCCAGAAATACCTCGAGCTCTTTGCCGTCGGCCCGGGCTTCCGTAGCCACAGCCGCCGCGCTTCCAGCCACTAGCGATCGAATTGCCGTGCGTCTATTCATGGTTTGTGCCTCTCTGTAAGATTAGCGCTAGCGTGCATCCGAATGTGCTAGACTCCGGGCCGGGAGGTGTGATTCATGGACCGCAGAAACTTCTTCCAATTGGCCGCCGGCACAGCGCTAGTAGCATTCCAAAACAACGCCGTGGAACTTGCCGCGGCAGCCACCCGCTCCATCAGCGATAAGACACCGCAGGAAGTGGCGGCGGATGAAGATTACTGGGCTGAGATCCGGAATGCATTCTCCATTGACCGCAACATCATCAACCTCAACAACGGCTATGTGAGCCCAGCGCCGCGCGTAGTGCAGGACGCCTTGCGCCGCTATTTGGAATATAGCGACATGGGGCCGGTGCACACCATGATCAACGTCCTGGAGCGGCAGGTGGAAACCGTACGCCGCAGACTCGCCGAGACCGCCGGCTGCGACCCGGAGGAAATCGCCATCACCCGCAACGCCAGCGAGTCGCTGGAGAACGCGCAATACGGTATCGATCTGAAACCCGGCGACGAAGTACTGACCACCAATCAGGATTATCCTCGCATGCTGACCACCTTCCGCCAGCGCGAGCGCCGCGAAGGCATTGTGCTGAAGACCATCTCATTTCCAGTCCCGCCTCCCAGCCTGGATGATCTTTACCAGCGTTTTGAGAACGCCGTCACGCCCAAGACCAAACTGATTCTGGTGTGCCACATCACCAACCGCACCGGCCAAATCTTTCCAGTAAAGCGGATCTGCGAGATGGCGCACGCGCGCGGCATCCCGGTGATTGTGGACGGCGCGCACGCCTTCAATCATTTCCCGTTCAAGATCTCGGATCTGGATTGCGATTATTACGGAACCAGCTTGCACAAGTGGACGTGCGCTCCCATAGGCACCGGCTTTTTGTACGTGCGGAAATCGCGTATTCGGAGCACTTGGTCGATGATGGCGTCTTCCGACACGCAAGTGGATGATATCCGCAAATTCGAGGAGATTGGAACGCATCCGGCGGCCAATCACAACGCCATCAGCGACGCATTGATCTTCAATGAAAACATCGGCATTCACCGCAAGGCGGCGCGCCTGCGTTATCTTCGGGATCGCTGGGCGAATCGGCTGGCACAAAATCCGAAATGCAAAATCCTGCACAGCCTGGATCCGGAGCAGTCCTGTGGAATCGGTTTTCTGAGCTTCCAGGGAGTGGACGCAGGGAAGATGTACGCTGCGCTTTGGAATAACCACAGCATTCTGACCGCGCATGTTCCGCATGAGGAGTACACCGGTCTTCGGATCACTCCGCACATCTACAGCACTGTTCGCGATATTGATTTCTTCGCTGATGTCGTGGAAAAAGAAGTCAAGAACGCGTAGCGGGTTACTCGTATCTTAGAGACTCCATCGGATCGGCCTGCGCCGCACGTTGCGCTGGGATGAAGCTGGCTACCAGCGCTACAACGGCTAACAATACCGAAACACTCGCCAGTGTTGCTGCATCGAAGGGCGCCACGCCGAAGAGCAGGCTGGCAATTAACCGCGCAAGCAGCGCTGCTCCCACTAAACCAACGCAAATTCCGATGCTGACTAATTTCGCTGCGTGTCCCAGGACTAGCCGAAGCACCGCGCCGTGGCTTGCTCCGACGGCTATGCGGATCCCGAACTCGCGTTTCCGTTGACTCACGAGATAACTCATTACGCCGTACAGACCGATGGAAGCCACAAATAGAGCCAATAGCGCGAACATCGCGAGCACCGCTGTTCTGAACCGCGATTGTCCTACCGAACCGGAAACAATCTGCTGCATGGTCTCGATGTGATCCATCGGTACGTTCGAATCCACTTCCGAAACAGCCTTCCGTAGAGCACCGGTCAGGCTCGACGGCTCCACAGAAGTGCGCAAAACAATGGTGGGCCGTGCCTCTACATTGGGAACCTGGCTATAGGGAACGTACATCTCAGGTGTTGGTTTGGAGCCCAACGCCTCATGATGAACATCACCTACGATGCCGACGATGGTGCGGGGCTTTGAGTCTCCAAACCGCAATCGTTGCCCCACTGGATTCTGCTGGCCCCAAAAGGTACGAGCCATGGATTGATTGACGATCACAACAAGCGGGTGATCTTCATCGTCGGTGAGGTTGAAGCTGCGCCCGCGCTCGACGGGAATGCCAATCGTTTCGAAATAACCCGAACTCACCGGCCGGTAGTTCGTAAGGTCGAACACGCCGACAGGTTTCGCTGGACGGCCTTCGATATAAAACGACCAGGAATTGTCCCTGCCGCTAAGAGGCAGATATGCGGTAAATGCCGCTGCCTGCACTCCAGGAATGGCGCGCACCCGTTCCAGGAGCTGCTGCTGGAACGCGGAAATCCGCCGATGCAGGCCCGTTCCAAATTTGTAGCCGTCGGTGTACTGCGGCGGCAGCGAAAGTCGAGCGGTCAGAATGTGCTCGGTCCGGAATCCCGGAGCCACGCGCAATAGGTTCCAAAAGCTTCTCGTCATCAAGCCCGCTCCGGTCAACAGAACTAGCGCGACTGCAACTTGTCCAACGATCAGCGCGCTTCTCAGGCGGGACTGGCCCTGAGCGACCCCGCGCCCGCTCTGTTTGAGCGAGTCGTTAGCGCTGACGCGGCGAGATTGAAACAGGGGAACCATCCCGAACACAATTCCAGTGATCAGCGAGATCAGGCTGGTGAAGGCCAGCACGCGTCCATCCACAGCGATCTCCGATGTGCGCGGCAAATCCGTTGGCAGGTGATGCACCAGCGCTGGCACGCTGAGAAATGCACAAGCGAAACCCAGCACACCGCCAATCGCGGCAAGAACCATGCTTTCCGTCAAAAGTTGCTGGGCTAGCCGTCTGCGGCTCGCGCCTAATGCGACACGCAGCGTTATTTCCTTCTGACGCGTCGCCGCTCGAGTCAACAGCAGATTGGCGACGTTGGCGCAGGCGATCAGCAATACCATTCCGACAGCCGCCAAAAGAGTGAATAGCGCTGCTCGAACGTTGGCAACCACATGCTGGCTCATCGGAACCGCTGCGATGCCCGCTTCCTTGTCGTCGGCCGGGTAAAGGCGCTGTAGATTGCCGGCTATCCGGTTGAGATCGGCTTGCGCCTGCTCGATCGGGACACGCGGCTTGAGCCGGGCAAATACGCACAATGGATGCGTCCCGCGTTGCCACGCCTCTGGCGGAGAAGGGAGGGCCAGCGGCGTCCACACATCGAATTGATTTCGAGATTGGAAATCAGAAGCCCGGCTCACCAACGAAAAGTCGCGCGGCAGCACGCCAACGACTATGTAGCCGGTGTTGTTCAGCGCCAGTTGCCGGCCGACAATATCAGGTCGAGCGCCAAAGTTCCGCACCCAGGTGGAGTAGCTCAGTACAACAACTTGGTTCTGGCCAGGACGGTCCTCTTCAGCCAGGAAGTTGCGTCCAAGCGCCATCCGCACTCCCAACAGAGGAAAGAAATCGGATGAAACGGCTGCTCCCGCCAGACGTTTCGCCTCACCGGCTCCGTTCAGAATGAAATCCGGATACGGATCAATGGCCGCCATTCTGTCGAACGAGTGGCTCTGTTCCCGCCAGTCGAAGAAATTCGCAGGAGCTACGGTTCCAAGAGTTCCGCTCGAAAGCTGCCTTTCGAAAAGCATCAGCAGGCGGTCAGGGTCGGGGTAGGGCAGGGGTCTCAACAGCACGCCATTCACGACAGTAAAGATAGTAGTGTTGGCGCCGATGCCAAGCGCCAACGTAAGTATCGCTACTGTGGAGAACGCGCGATTCTTCACCAGAGTGCGGAGGGCGTAACGAATATCCTGCATCAAGGTATCAAGCGAAACTCCGGTTCTGACGTCGCGAACGCTCTCCTTCACGTGATCCAGGCCACCAAGATCGCGGCGCGCCATCCGCACAGCTTCTTCGTGCTTCATTCCACCGCGCTCCTTCTCGGCCACCGTGAGTTCGAGGTAACTTTGGATTTCTTCGTCCAGCTCCCGCTCCACGCGTTTTCGGCCAAAGATGTTTCGACAGAACTCGAAGAACCGCCAGACCACAACCATCCTCCTTAGGTCGCCCGTAAGGCGCTGGTCATCGCGAGCGAGATCCGTTCCCAGCGCTCGGATTCTGCATCCAACCGGCTTCGGCCCATTTTAGTAATGCGATAAAACCTGGCCCGCCGGTTGGCCTCCGATTCGCCCCACACGGACGTGAGCCAACCCGCTTGCTGCATCCGATGCAGAGGCGGAAACAGAGAGCCGGCCTTCACTTCAAGGGTCCCGTTTGTGATCTGCGCAATGCGGCGCGATATGCCCATCCCGTGCATCTGTTCCAGCGCCAGAGCTTTCAGGATCAACAAATCGAGGGTCCCTTGCAGTAGATCGGATTGTGATCTTATAGACAAACTATAAGAACGTAACACATCTCTTATAGACAGTCAATAGGAGAAAAACTGAGATGGAATGAGAAGGCCGGCCCCCAGCGGGATGCGGTAAGCGCCCAATGGATACGCACTCGAGATGCAAAAAGGAGAACCGGCCATGAAGAAGAATAACACTTGTCTGAAGAGTCCGAAGCGGAACAAAACCCGCAAGCGATTGCTTACGATCGGCATGGACCTGGGAGACAAAACCAGCCGCTATTGTGTGCTGGACAGCGATGGTGAAATAGTGCGAGAAGGCACGGTGACGACGACCAAGAAAGGGATGAAACAGAGATTTTGGAAGTCTGGCAGGGTGCCGGATAGCGATCGAAGAAGGGACACATTCGCCGTGGGTAAGCCGGCTGCTGAGCAGCCCGGGCACGAGGTGATCGTGGCGGATGCGAGGCAGGTGAAGTTGATCAGCGCCAGCAGCCGGAAGGACGATCGGCTGGATGCGCAAACGCTGGCGCGGGCTGGCGCGCATGGATTCCCAACTGCGGCCCATCCGGCATCGCGGCGAGAAGGCGCAAGGAGACCTGCTGCAAGTGCGGGTGCGGGCGGCGCTGGTAGATTACACGCACCGGGCTGGTGAACGCCGCGCGTGGCCTGGCCAAAGCGATGGGAGAACGATTGCCTTACTGCAATGCGGATCAGATGGGAGTAGCGAAAACGCAAGGGCTGCCGGCTGAGCTGACGGAGGCGCTCAGGCCGCTGTTGGAAACAGTGGAAGCATTGACTAAGCAGATCAAAGCCAGTGATCAGAAA
>JBEKJJ010000005.1:0-79016 GCA_050011295.1 Bryobacteraceae bacterium | reverse complement strand
GCTTTGCTTCCGAAATGCTTCATCAACTGCGACTCGCTGGTGCCGGCCTGGCGGGCGATCGCGGATGTGCTGGTATGTTCGTAACCGCGATTGGCAAACAGGGTTTTGGCTACGCGCAGAATGCGCTCGTGGGTGGAAAACCCCGGTGCTTTGGCGGGTTCCAGAGATGTTCGCGGGACCACTTGGTGATTATACACCCAGTAGCACAACCACTACTTAGGAACTGATATCGGCTCCGCATTTCGCATCAACTCCGCCTGCTGCTCAGCCCGCGTGTCGTTCAGAAACGTACCACATCCGCTCTCAATGGAGGCCAGATACTTTAGCTTGGTAGGGCTGCGCTGGATCGGCAGAAAATCAATGTGGAAGTGAAAATAACCATGTGTCCCTTGGGCGGGCGGTTGCCGCACCAGCATCATCAGAGGCATCGGTAATCCGTACAGGTTATCGTACTTCTGGCGAACGATTTTGAGAAGCGATGCTAGTTCCCTCCGCTCCCGATCATCCAGATCGGCGAGGCTCTGAAAATGGCGCCGCGAATAAATCTGCATCTCGGTCGGGAAGCGTCCGAAAAATGGCAGGAAAGCCACGAAGGAATCGTTGGATGCTACCAGGCGCCGTCCATCCTGGATCTCGCCTTCGAGAATACGGCAATACAAGCAAGCGCCGCGTTCCTCGGAATACGCCGATGCCGAATCCAGCTCCGTCTGAACCAGCGGTGGAATAAAAGGGAACGCATAGATTTGGCCGTGCGGATGGGCCATGGTTACCCCAATCGCGATCCCGGTGTTCTCGAAAACGCAAACGTACCGCACATCGTCTTGATGAAAGAGTTCGATAGTACGCCCGCTCCACAGCTCGATTACCTTTTCCCATTGATCCACGGTCAACTCAGACGGAAGCCGGCGATGATCGGATGAATACAGCACTACGTCGCAAGCGCCGCGCGCGCCCGTTGATACAAAAAGCTCGCCGCCATCCGAAAACGGTGGATTCTCGAAACTCAACGCCGGAAAATCGTTCGGATAAAGATGGACATCGTAATGTTCCGGTACATGTCCCGAGCCCGGGCAGAACGGGCACCAGTCTTCGGGAAGTTGCGGGCGGCCCTGGCGCTGGGCGGCCACTCCCACCCACTGCCGTAGCAACGGATGCCAACGCAGCTCAGACAACGCTTGAGAATCATCCATCACAGCCAGAATACAATGAGTTCAAATGAACATTCGCAAAGAGGATGTGCTGGAGTACCACGCGTCTGCTCCAGCTGGGAAGATATCGGTCACGCCGACCAAACCCTGCGCCACGCAGCGCGATCTGAGCCTTGCCTATACGCCCGGCGTCGCGATTCCTTGTCTTGAAATCGAGAAGCAACCGAATCTGGCGTACCGCTACACCGCCAAGGGAAATCTGGTCGCGGTGGTGACCAACGGTACCGCCGTGCTGGGACTCGGCAACATCGGCCCTCTGGCCGGTAAGCCGGTGATGGAAGGCAAAGGCGTGCTCTTCAAACGCTTCGCCGATATTGACGTCTTCGATCTCGAACTGGCCGCCAGCGATCCCCAGGATGTGATTCGCGCCTGTCAGATGTTAGAGCCAACCTTCGGCGGCATCAATCTGGAGGACATCAAAGCTCCGGATTGTTTCGTGATTGAGGAAGAATTGCGGCGCACCATGCGCATTCCGGTCTTTCATGACGATCAGCACGGTACCGCGATTATTTCCGGCGCCGCCTTGATCAACGCCCTAATCCTGGTGAAGAAAAACATAGGCGATGTAATAGCCGTGTTCAATGGGGCCGGCGCGAGCGCACTGGCCTGCGCAGAGCATGCCATTCAGCTCGGCATGCGGCGCGAGAACATTCTCATGTGCGATTTGCACGGAGTGATCTATGAAGGCCGCACCGAAGGAATGAATCCCTATAAAGCGCGCTTTATCTTAAAAACCGAAAAGCGAACTTTGTACGACGCAATGTCCGGCGCCGACGTCTTTTTCGGATTGTCCGTAGCCAACTGCGTGACCCCTGACATGCTGCTCGCCATGGCCGACCACCCCATCGTGTTCGCGCTCGCCAATCCGGATCCCGAGATTCCTTACGAAGTCGCGGTGAAGACCCGGCCGGATGCCATTGTCGCCACCGGGCGCTCGGACTATCCCAACCAAGTGAACAATGTGCTGGGATTTCCCTTCATTTTTCGCGGCGCGCTGGACGTACGGGCCACCACTATCAACGACGCGATGAAGCTGGCTGCCACTTACGCACTAGCCGAGCTGGCGCGCGAGGAGGTTCCGGATTTCGTGAGCCGCACTTACGGCGTGGATCGTCTGGAATTCGGGCCGGAATACATCATCCCCAAGCCGTTTGACCCGCGAGTTCTGCTACGCGAGTCGGCTGCGGTGGCCAAGGCTGCCATGGACTCGGGCGTAGCGCAGGAACCCGTGGATCTTCTCGAATATCGCGAACAATTGGAACGGCGCCTGGGCAAAGTGCAAGGCGTGATGCGCATCATGATCCACAAAGCGCAGCGGGCGCCCAAGCGAGTTGTGTTTCCAGAAGGCGAGGAGCACAAAATATTGCGCGCCGCGCAGATTTTGATTGACGAGAAAATCGCAACACCTATCCTCCTAGGCAAGGAAGCAGCCATTCACCAAGGGTTGGCGCATCTGCATCTCTCATTGGATTCAATAGTGATCGTGGACCCTGCAAAATCGCCGGATCTGACGCGCTACGCCGAAGAGTTATACCGTCTGCGCCAGCGCAAAGGTGTGACGCGCACCGCGGCTGATGAATTGATCCGGAATCGCAATTATTTCGCTTCGATGATGCTCGCCATGGGCGATGCCGACGCGCTGGTGGGAGGGCTGACGCAGCATTATCCCGATACAATTCGTCCGGGTCTCGAAGTCATCCCGGTACGCGACGGACTCCGCCGCGTTTGTGGAATTTACCTGATGATCACCCAGCGTGGCATCTACTTTTTTGCCGACGCCACGGTGAACATTGAGCCATCCGCTGAGGACTTGGCGGAGATCGCTATTTCCGCCGCCGAAACAGCCGAGCGATTCAACGTGAAGCCTCGCGTGGCCCTGCTGTCATTTTCCAATTTCGGAAGCACTCGCCATCCGTTGGCCGATAAGGTCCGCAGGGCCGTGGAGCTAGTGAAAAAGCGCGCGCCGGAATTAATGGTGGATGGCGAAATGCAGGCCGACACTGCCGTTACGCCAGAAATCATCGAGCGCGATTATGCGTTCAGTCCGCTCCGTGGCGGAGCTAATGTTTTGATCTTCCCGAATCTCGAAGCCGGCAACATAGCATATAAACTGCTTTCAAGATTGGGAGGCGCCGAAGCCATCGGCCCCATCCTCACCGGACTCTCCAAACCCGTTCACGTGCTGCAGCGCGGCGCGGAAGTAAACGAAATCGTCAACGTAGCGGCCATCGCCGTGGTAGACGCCCAAGAAGCCCGCTAACCGTGGCGCAGACACTCGTGTCTGCCGCGTCGAGACTCATCTCGACGGCTCAGGATGCTTCCGCCGCATGGCCGTGGGCCTTTTTCCGCAGAGGAATGTCCCGCAGCAGTAAATTTGCTCCCACCGCCACCACCATCAGAATCGCTCCCGCGAGAAAAATGTCGTGCAGCCCATCCAATAGCGCGACGCGAACATTATCGAGTAACTTGTGCAACAGATCGCGGCCATGCGGCTGCAAGCTATACACCGCTTCGAGTTGCGATCGAATCTGCATCAGCATCAACGGCTCTTTAAACGGTTTCAGCGCGATCGTCGGAGTGCCTGGCGGGATGCTGCTCTCAAAACGCTCGTGATATCGGGTCAACATAATCGATCCGAAAACTGCCACGCCAACCGTAGCGCCGATGGAGCGGAAGAACTGCGTGGATGCAGTCGCGGCGCCCATGTGGGCCGGAGGCGCGACATTCTGCACCACCAGCGTGTAAATCGGCTGCATGAATCCGATCCCCAAACCGGCGATTACCATGTTGCGCACCACTTCCATATGCGTGGTACTGGCGTTCATCGAGGCCATCAGAAACATCCCTACCGTTGCGAGCGCCGAGCCGCACAGTGCCAGCGTCCGGTATCGGCCGGTACGCGCGATGATGTTTCCCGACGCGACCGCAGCCACCACTGCGCCGACCAATAACGGCGTCAGTAGCGATCCGGAACGCGTGGCCGAGATCCCGAGCACGCCCTGCATGAAGAGTGGCACATACAGAATCACTCCGAACATTCCAATCCCCAGCAGAAACACCACGACGGAGGAGACCGCGATGGTTCGATCGCGAAAAAGCCACAGCGGCAGCAGCGGTTCGGCCGCGCGATGCTCGGCGGTCAGGAATGCCGCGAGCATGATCGCTGACGCAATCAGCAATCCTATAACGCGCTGGGACGCCCACCCGTAATTCGTCACCCAGGTGAGCGCGAGCAGCAGCGGAACTAAACACGACGTCAGCGTGAAAACGCCCCACCAATCAATCTGCCGCCGGACGCCGTGCGGCCGGAAATACGGAAACTCCACCAGGATCGCGGCCGCGGCCAGCGCTCCCACCGGAAGGTTCACCCAGAATGTCCAGCGCCAGGAAAACTCATCTGTAATCCATCCGCCGAGCGTGGGGCCGAAAATGGACGCAAGCCCCCACACGGCTGCGAACAATCCCTGGAACTTGGCACGCTCAGCCGGAGCGAAAATGTCGCCGATGATGGTGTACAGCAATCCGATGATCATGCCGGCGCCCAGCCCCTGCACGCCGCGAAAGACGATCAGTTGCGTCATGCCGTCGCCGGGAACCCAAGTGAATTGGCCGGCTCCACCACAAAAACCTGACGCAATCACGAACAGTAGCGTCCCGGAGAGGAAAAACCATTTTCGTCCGTAGATGTCGGATAGCTTGGCGAAGATGGGAACCGCAATCGTGGAAGTGAGCAGGTACGCAGTGGTCACCCACGGATAGCGGTCGAACCCATTCAACTGCGCGATGATGCGCGGCATCGCGGTTCCGACAATGGTCTGATCCAGCGCCGCCAGCAGGAGTGTCAGCAGCAGACCGGTGAGCGTCCCGGCCAACTGGCGGCGCGTTAGATTATGCAGGCCCGGACGGCTGACTTCCGGCGTATTCGTGGTCACTTATCAATTGTAAGGCTTAGGCCGCGAATGAACGCGAATGAACGCGTATAAATGCTACATTGGAACGCGTCATGAAGCACGTTCCGGCCATCCTGATCCTGCTGGCCCTGCTTTTGTTCGTGATGGCGCGCAACGTTGCGCCGGATCCATATGTCTACGACGAAGCAGACTACATGTACGCGGCCTCACTCGGATTTGCCGCTAACTACACCGATACTCCGACGCTCCCAATCGCGGATTTTGTCCGAACCGGTTTAACGCGCGGAAGGGATTCGAGTCAACAGCAGGCCCTTTCCGAACAAATTCGCGCAAGCGACGATGTGGTTTTCTATCGCCACTGGCACGGTCCACTTTATCTGTACCTCTTGATTCCCGTTTCGCGGCTGGGATTGAGCGAGCGGCAGGTGCGAACGGCGATGCTCGCAATTCCCGCCCTGACGCTGGTAGCGATTTACTGCGGATGCCTATGGCTAATCCCGGGGCGCGCCGGAACATTCGCGGCACTCGGAAGCAGTCTTCTCTTTCTTTCGAGCAACAGCGTCATCGGCTCCACGGAGTTAGCCCCGCATCATCTCTTCGCACTCTTTTCTGTCGGCTGCCTTTTTCTCTTTACGAAGTCCATCGCCAGCGGCCAACCCCTGCATTGGTATTTGGCCGTGGTCGCCGCGGCCCTCGCGTTCTGCACGCTCGAAATCGCGTTCGTTCTGGTCGTGACGCTGGTTATCGGCAGTCTTCTAGCGCGCCGAAAAATCGGGCTGGAGTCACCGGCATTATTCATCGCAACCGTGCTTGTGGTGTGGCCGGCAGCCATCTACAAACTATCCTTCGTGAAGGGCTATCTGTTCATGGCGTACCTGGCTCTGTTTCGAAAATCCCCCTGGGGAACCGAAGGGTTCTTCGAAGTCTGGCGAACCCGCCTGCTGGATTCACCGCTAGAGTGGGCCGCGATTCTTGCCGGCGTGATTTTCTACTTTCGAAGAGTTGGCGAAACGCATCGAACGCATCCCTTTCTCCTTTATGCCGCCCTAATGCTGGCCGCTACAGCGCGCGTGGTCTCGAGCTCACCTCGATACTCGCTCCTATTCATGCCGGCGCTGGATATTTTCGCCGCGTTGACTCTGGTGCCATTCTTGATGGAAGCTCCCCGGCGCGTGGCATATGCCGCGCTGGCACTGTTCTGCGGCTTCTTGGGGATCGACGAATACCGGCTGTTCACTCGCAACCGCACTCAGGACCCTCATCCGCCCGCCGTCTTGAATTACATTAGAGAAAATCACTTCGAAGATAAAACGCTGTTGGTCCCACAGGCTGACCTTCCCATGATCCACTACTATTTTCCGCGGACGCATCTCATCGGCAATTACGATAAGAGCCCGAGTTATCCGGTGCGCGTCGATCCCCCGCGCTAGGGCTTGAGCCCGATCGGACTGGGCGAGAATTCGCCAACCAAATCCACATTACTCGCCGGCGAAATTTGCTTTTCCAATCCCATGGCCCAATAGCACGCGTTCACCATCAATCTCCGGAAGCCCTCGTTCTTGAAATCCATGACATGACCCATGGTGGTCATGAACACCCGCGCACCAGCGTACGTTTTGATCCAGGCCACCGGCATCATTTTCTTGCCGGGATCGGGCGTCGAGGACGGGTCCATGCCCAGTAGCACCTGCCCCATCACGAGCGGCTGGCTGTCTCCGGAGAGCGAAGTGATTTCATACACGTCCGACCAGCCCCAGATATCCCGCACGCCCCTCAGAATGGAATGATCCTGCATTTCCGCGACAATCACACCGCGCGTGCTCTCCTTCTGATGCGCTCCATAATGCGCGATCCACGTTTCACCCAGCACCTGCCGCCCAAAGCCGCCATCCTTACTTTGAGCGCCATATTTCGCATACGGGCTATCCGGGTGCTTAACGTAATTGAACGCGTGCGTGGAAGTTCGCAACCCGACGATGGGCCGGCCGGAATTTGTGTAGTCGATGATCTCCTTCATCTGTTCGTCCGGCAACTCCAAAAAGCGCGTGAAAATGATCATTAAATCCGCTTTGCGCAATGCATCGAGCCCCGGAATGTTATCCGTCGTGGAAGGATCAATCGCGCCGGTTTGTCGATTGATGGAATACAACACTGTACAGTTGAAGCCGTGCCTGGTTTCAAGAATCCTAGCCAGCGCCGGAATGGATTCTTCCGACCGGTATTCCTGATCGCCCGCGACTAAGACGATGTTCTTCCCCTCGCACCCAATGCCGATCAGCGCTGCAATCAAGATGGCCCTGTACAATAGCATGAGATCACGCGATGACAACAGATCCTTATCTTAACGCGGCCATTGAGCAAGCCAAGAAGAGTCTTTCCGAAGGCGGCATCCCGATCGGCTCTGTGCTGGTGCACGAAGGCAAGATCATCGGCCAAGGTCACAACTGCCGCGTCCAAACGGGCAGCGCGATCGATCATGGCGAAATGAATTGCCTCCGCAACGCCGGCCGCTTGCCAGCGGAAGTCTACCAAAGCTGCACCATCTACTCCACGCTCTCGCCATGCCCCATGTGCAGCGGCGCCATCGTGCTGTACAAAATTCCACGCGTAGTGGTGGGCGAGAACCAGACGTTTCTCGGAGCCGAGGATTACATGCGCAGCCAGGGCATCCAGGTGGATGTGATGCAAGACGCGGAATGCATCCAGCTCATGCAGGATTTCATCCAGGCGAATCCGCAACTGTGGAACGAGGACATTGGCGTTTAGCACAAACCTTGTAAACGCCTCGAACCCCATTCCGAACCGCGACCGGCAGGAAGCGCCACCACAACCGCGAGCCCACTATCGACACGCTCCGTTCCCGTCGCGGCTCAGTTTTGGTCGCATAAACCGACTTCGGGAATGCGTATCTCGTCACCCGATTTCCGCCGTCGGACGAAATCCCGGACGCCGGCGCGCCTTAGTGGCTTGCTCGAAGCTATAGGCTAGCTTCAACAACACCGGCTCGCTGTAGGCCGTGCCGAAAAATGAAATGCCCACTGGCAGACCGCGCACCAAACCGGCTGGAACCGTGATGTGCGGATAACCTGCCACGGCTGCCGGTGTGGTGCAGGCCGGCAGATTTGGATCGCCCAACACGAAATCGTTCAACGGCGCGGGCGCGCAAGTGGGCGCCACAATCGCTTGCACCTTATACTTCGCGATTACCGCGTCGATGCCTTCGGCGCGTGAGAGGCGCACGCATTTCGCGCGGGCGTCGATGTAGGCTTTCTCGGTCAGCGGCCCCTTCTTTTCCGCGCGCTCCATAATTTCCTGCTCGAAATAGGGCATCTCCTCATGCGCGTGTTCGCGATTGAACTTGATGACATCGGCGAGCGAATGCACGCGCGCTGCGGAATGTAGCGCGCCCAGGTACTTGTTCAGATCGGCCTTGAATTCGTACAGTAGCACTTCCATTTCCTCGTCGTCATATTTGCCGTGCGAGGGCAGATTTGCCGGATCCACCAGCACTGCGCCCTGCCGCTTCATCTCTGCCAGGCACTCCTCCATCAGACGATCCATCTCGGCGTTGGCGCCGAAGAATTTTCGCTCGACACCCAGGCGCGCGCCCTTCAATCCGTTCGGATCTAGAAACTTGACGTAGTCCCCGTCAAGCTTGCCCGGCTCAGCCATTGCTGCCAGCAGAATTGACGCGTCCCGTACCGTGCGCGCAAGCGGTCCCGCCGTGTCCTGACTATGCGAGATAGGAATGATGCCCGAGCGTCCAACTAATCCGGCGGTTGGCTTAATACCAACCACGCCATTCACGGAACCCGGCGCGGTGACCGATCCATCGGTCTCCGTCCCCACCGCGAGCGCGCAAAAACTGGCGGATACGGCCGCACCGGACCCGGAACTAGATCCGCTGGGATTGCGATCCAATGCGTAAGGATTCAGCGTCTGTCGCCCTCGTCCGCTCCAGCCACTGATGGAATGCGCGGACCGGAAATTGGCCCATTCGCTCAGGTTGGTTTTTCCCAAAATCACCGCACCGGCAGCGCGCAACCGTTCCGCGACGGCCGAGTCGCGAGCCGCAATGGAACCCTCCAGTGCCAGCGAACCGGCGGTAGTAGTCATACGGTCGGCCGTGTCGATATTGTCTTTGATCAGCACCGGCACGCCATGCAAGGGACCGCGCGCCCCTTTGGCGCTCCGCTCGCGATCGAGTGCGTCGGCAATCGAAAGCGCGTCCGGATTGAGCTCGATCACCGAATTCACCTTCGGCCCCTTTTTATCCAGCAAGTCGATTCGCGCCAGGTACCATTCCGCTACCGCGCGCGCCGTGAAACGACCGGAGGCGAATCCGGTTCCCAAATCGGCCAGCGTCGCCTCCTCAAGATCGAAAGATTGCGCGGAGGCGGCGCGCGCTGCAGGCAGAAGCAAAAGCGATTTATATAGAAAGTCACGGCGGTCCATGAGAGAGATTATCGCGCGCCGCGTCCGCGAACGCACAGAATTTCCCATCAGCGGACATAAGATTACAGGCAGCAATTAGCCTGCAACACTCGCCGTGGCAACCGGATTGCTCAGATTCAAGCATGCTCCGCGATTTCCGGTTCGCTTTTCGTGTCCTCGCTTCCCGCCCAGGCTTTACGCTGGTGGCAGCGCTTTCGCTGGCTTTGGGAATTGGGGCAAATTCCGCTATCTTCGGCCTCATCGACGGGTTATGGTTCCGGCCACTCTCGGTTCCGAAGCCCAGCGAGATCGTTCGCATTTTCTCAGTTACGGACCAGGATCGTCAGGGCCGGCTCTCCTATCCGGAATACCTCGATTTCCAAAAACAAGCCACCGATCTCCGCGAAGTGGTTGCGATCGGCGGCCGGGGAGCGACGCTGGTCCAAGGCAACAACCACCAGCTTCTCAATCTGAATCTGGTCTCATCGAACTTCTTCACGGCCCTCGGAGTGAAGCCGCTCTATGGGCGTCTCTTTACACCCCAGGACGAAGCCGATTCCAGCCGGCCGCTCAGCGTCGTGCTCGGCAATTCCTGCTGGCAACGCTATTTTGGCGCAGACCCGAACATAGTCGGCAGACAGATCCGCATTCAAAGAGCGAATGATGTACTGGTCACGGTGATGGGCGTATTGCCGGCTAGTTTTCGAGGCGTCGAGAATGGTGGCGATCGCGACCTGTGGTTCTCGCGCCAGGCTTGGGCCGTTCTTGGTCAAACCACCGAATTGCAAACCCGCGGCAACCGATGGTTCTTTGTAATGGGACGGCTGGCTCCGGGCGCCACCGAGAAATCGGCGAACATACAAATTGAAACGATTGCCCGGCGGATGGCAGACGCCTTTCCCGCCACGAACAAAAATCGCCGTGCCGCCCTAATCTCCGATTTCCACTTCCGCGTGGAACAGGGTGGAACCAACGGATTGACGCTTCTCGCCATCGTGCTCTTGGTTGTTATGATTTCGTCCGTGAACGTAGCCAATTTGCTGCTGTCGCGTGCGGGAGTGCGTGGCAAGGAGATGGCTGTACGGCTGGCTCTGGGCGCAGGCCGCTGGCGCCTCATGCAACAATTGATGGCGGAAAATATTCTGCTCGGTATTTTGGGGCTCGTGGGAGGAATCGCCATCGGCGCCTGGCTCATTGAGATCCTGCCGGCCTTGATGGTGCAGCCACCCGGCTTCCATGACACCCTCGACGTTCAATTCGACTCGCGAGTGCTGCTGTTTAGCCTGGCAGTCTCGCTGCTCACGATCGTTCTTTTTGGTCTCGCGCCCGCCTGGAAATCAGCGCGGCCCGATCTGCTTCCCGCTTTGAAAGGAGATGCCGCGTTCGGTGTTTCCACCCGGCGGCGTTGGCCCTTGCGTAACTGGCTGGTAGCGGCTGAGGTTGGTATTGCGATGACACTGCTGATATGCGCCGGCGTCTTGGTGCGCAGCTTCGCGAATACGCGATCGAGCGATTTGGGTTTTGCGCGAAAACAGCTGCTGCTGGTGTGGCTGGACGCCGACGACGCAAAGCCACCGTTGTATCGCAACGTGATCACGCATTTTGAAGCTATGCCGGGAGTTCGCAGCGTGGCCGCCGCGGTGCGTGCTCCTCTCAGCCTATCGAGCGGCGGCATGTTTCAGTACGTTACCTTTCCTGGCCGTACGGAACTCGCGAGCGCGCCCCCATTCGAGATCAAATACAACTCCGTGACCAGGAATTTTCTCAACACCATGGGCACGCCCGTGCTTCGTGGCCGGGGCTTCGAGCAGCGCGATGAAATTCCGGGCGCAACTTCGGTGCTCATCAACGAGACGATGGCCCAGCGGTTCTGGCCTGGCCAGGATCCGATTGGCAACACCGTCAGCGTGGGTTCAAAGACTCCCCGGCTACACACTGTGATCGGTGTGGTGAAGAACGCTCCAATTAACCAAGTCGACGACAAACCCGAACCATATCTGTATCTGGCATACTGGCCGAACTTCGAGGAAGAAGTAACATTCCTGATCGAAACCCAGGGCGACGCAGCGGCTCTGGCTCAAACGGCGCGCCGCGTCTTGAAATCGGTGGACTCTCGCTTGGATCCATTCACCATCACTACCGAAAATGAACTGATCCGCTACTCCGCTCAAAACTATCAGATGACCGCAGAGTTAGTCGGAACTCTCGGTCTGCTGGGCCTCATCCTGACAGCTGTTGGACTGTACGGCGTAGTTTCCTACGGAGTCAGCCAGCGCACTCGTGAGCTTGGCATCCGGATGGCACTGGGCGCCGGAAAGAACGAAACTCTCGGATTGGTCCTGCGCGAAGTAGCCTTGCTGGGATTAATCGGCATGGCTGCCGGGCTGCCTCTAGCGCTGTACGCAACCCGGTATTTTTCGTCGCTCCTGTTCGGCGTGCCGGCCTGGGACGCGCCGACATTTGTGGGTGCGGCAATCCTATTGGCCGCGGTTTTGATGTTGGCGGGATTTATGCCGGCTCGGCGAGCGACGAACATCGAGCCAATGTCAGCGCTACGAAGCTCGTAGTGTAAACGTGGGGCAGACGCTTTCGTCTGCCAACCCCGACCCGCGTATAGTTTGCCGACGCGCCCGATCCGCCCAGCGTGGCCGGATTGCAGCGGATTGGCCGGTCGCGCAGATTCTGACTTGCCGGAACAAGTTTGGGCGGCGAGAATGTTCCAGTGCGCTGCCTTCTGCCTTCTGCCTTCTGCTTTCTGCCTTCTGCAGCCTGCCTTCTGCCTCCTGCCTACTGCCGCCTTCTGCTCTCCGCCTTCTTCCGTCAGAAACCCCTTCTCATCCAAGAGATTTCGAGCGATAATAATTCCAACGAATCAAGGGCAGGGAGTTGCGTGTGATATCAGACAAGCTAGCGATACGTCTGCGAAGTGATCCGGCCGGCGTGGTGGAAGTACCCGCCCGCGCAAGTACCACCATCGCAATCCATGTCGGGCGGTCCGTTTTCGTGGATTGCTCGAGAGGCGGGCTCAGTCATCGGGGACTATGCGTTCATGGTTATTCCGACATTATTCCCGCCGGCACTCCTAGCCGATGGGAAATGAAGGAAAGCGATACGGTCCTTCTCTTGAACGTCGCGCAGAGCCTATTGAGAAGCGTGGCGGAAGAAGCCGGGCACGATTCGCGCCGCATTGAAATTCTCAACCGTTTCCAGACGCGCGACACCAAGATCGAGCACATCGGGTGGGCGCTGAAAGCGGAGATGGAGACCGGCTATCCCAATGGTCGCCTGTACGTGGAGAGCCTGGCGCAGGCGCTCGCCATTCACCTGCTAAACCGGCATTCCTCCCAATCCCACGAAGTGTCAGCTCCCAAAGGCGGCATCCCCGGGCGCCGGCTGAAGCAGGTGCTGTCCTATATTGAGGACAACCTCAGCCAGGATTTGTCCCTCCAGAACATCGCGGAAATCTCCGGTTTGAGCGCCTCGTATTTCAAGACTGCGTTCCGCACCTCGGTCGGACACCCGGTCCATCAGTATGTGATTCAGCGCCGTGTGGAGCGCGCGCGATCGCTTCTCGCCGAGGGAGAGCTACCCATCAGCCAGGTTGCCCTCGAAACTGGTTTTTCGCACCAAAGCCATCTCGCCTACCATATGCGCCGGCAACTGGGCGTTACGCCCAAGACCATCCTATGCAAAGATCGAAAGTAGGACGCAAAGCGATCTGCGACGACGTAACTTTCTTTTCCGGTTCTGCCAAGCTCTCGCTTTCCCTTTCGTCCGCCGGCTAGGCGCTCAAAACACTGCGCGGGCTCAGACTCCCCTCGACATTCTGATCCGCAAAACTGACGCAAATCTGGACGATTTCGTCAGCGAAAAACATCACGCGCCAGTTGCAGCAATTCTCGCAGAATGGTCCTCCAAGCTAGTCGGTTCGCCTGCGGAAATGCAAGCCATCGAGAAGGTTCTTGCCCCCGGATTCCTGGGCTTCTCTGTGCAGCCGTTGGAAACACGGCTAATTCGTCCCGGCCGAGCTCTTGAAGTTCAGCAGATTGCGTTCTCGGCTGAAGCCACCCTCCCGCGCGACACTTTTCTCGCCGGATTGCGATCAACCTTGACTGGCTTTTCGAAGATCCTAATCGCTGAATTCCAAATCACCAGAATTCGTTCCACAAATTCCGGCGCGCTACAGACCCGCGTCCGCTATGAGCTGGTAGGCGCCGGCCCGGATTTCCATCGCGAGCAGCGCGTCGGATTCTGGGACCTGGAGTGGACCCCCGAATACCGCCTCCAGAGTTGGCGCGCGAGTAGCGAGACCCGCAGCCGATCCGCCCAGCCCTGGTATGCGGACATCGCGCCACAAGCGCTGGGCCACAACGAGTCGTATTCAGAGCAGCTACTTCACGGCGTGGATTATTGGCGTGCCTGCATAGACGGCGCAAGCGGCATCGACATTTACGGACACAGCGGCGTAGCCGTGGGCGACATCGATAACGACGGATTTGACGATCTCTACGTTTGCCAACCGGCCGGTCTTCCCAATCGGCTCTATCGCAACCGTGGCGACGGAACATTCGACGACATCACGGAAACTTCGGGCGTCGGAATCCTCGAAAATACGGCATGTGCGCTCTTTGCAGATTTTGACAATGACGGGCGCCAGGATCTCCTCGTATTTCGCGCCAACGGTCCGCTGCTGTTTCTGAACCAGGGCGATGGAAAATTCCGTCTAAAGCCGGACGCGTTTCAGTTCGCGAACCCTCCGCAAGGCACTTTCACCGGCGCAGCCGCCGCCGACTACGATCGCGATGGCTGGCTGGACGTCTATTTTTGCCTCTACGCTTACTATCAGGGCGCCGATCAATACAAATACCCAACGCCCTACTACGCCGCCGAGAACGGCCCTCCTAATTTCATGCTGCGCAACAATCGGGATGGAACTTTTCGAGATGTCACCAGCCAGACCGGTCTCGACCAAAACAACACCCGCTACAGTTTTTGCTGCGGCTGGGGCGATTTCAACAACGATGGATGGCCGGATTTATATGTCGTGAACGACTTCGGCCGTAAGAATCTCTACCGCAACAACGGCGACGGAACCTTCACCGATATTGCCGCCCAAGCCGGAGTGGAAGACGTCGGCGCTGGCATGAGCGTTTCCTGGTTCGATTACGACAACGATAAGGTCCCAGATCTTTATATCGCCGATATGTGGACCGCTGCCGGCGAGCGCATCTCTACCCAGGAAAGTTTCAAGAAAGATTCGCCGCCGGAAATCCGCGCGCTGTATCAGAAACACGCCATGGGCAACTCGCTGTTCCGGAATCGCGGCAACGGCGCTTTCGAAGATGCAACCACCACTGCACAGATCGGAAACGGCCGATGGTCCTGGTCAAGCGATTCCTGGGATTTCGATCACGACGGATTCCCGGATGTCTACGTCGCAAACGGCATGATCTCCGGCGAAATCCGCGAGGACTTGAACAGCTTTTTCTGGCGCCAGGTGGTCGCCAAGTCACCCGACGATGCCAAGCCATCTGAAGACTACGAGCAAGGCTGGAATGCGGTGAACGAACTGATTCGCTCCGATTACAGCTGGAGCGGATTCGAGCGCAACATATTCTACGCGAACAACCGCAACGGAATATTTTCCGATGTTTCAGGCGCTGTGGATCTCGATTTTGTGGAGGACGGCCGAGCCTTCGCTTTAACCGACTTCGATCACGATGGCCGCCAGGAAGTGTTCCTGAAAAATCGCAACGGTCCGCAGTTGAGGCTACTCAAGAACATTCTTCCGGACCTCCCGCCGTCCATCGCTTTCCGCCTGCGCGGCGTCAAAAGCAATCGGGACGCCATTGGCGCAGCCGTCACCATCGAAACCGAAGCAGGCCGCCAGACGCGCTGGCTGCAAGCCGGTTCCGGATTCCTTTCTCAGCACAGCAAGGACGTATTCTTCGGTCTCGGCTCAGCGAGCCGCGTGAAAGCAACAATCAAATGGCCAAGCGGCCAGGTGCAACAACTACCCGATCTCCCCATCAATCACAAAATCTGGGTAGACGAAGGCACCACACCCTCGCGCTTCGATCCATTTCACCCCACCCCCAACCACACCGCCTCCAACCACACCGCGACCAACCGAACCGCGACCGGGAGGGAGCGCCCCGACACCTGGCTGCTTGCACCCATCCCCGCCCCCAACATCCCCAACGCGAACCTGACAGGCAAGCCACTACTTCTCACCTTCGGACCTTCCTCTTCACTAGCCGGCATCCAATCGATCAACCCGCACGAATCCGACGACATCGCCGCAATCTACAACATCCTCTATCGCCACCTCTTCGACCGCCATCGCGACCTCACACTTCCAACCTCCTTCCTGATCGACGCAAACGGCAACATCGTCAAGATCTACCAGGGACCAGTGAACCAAGCCCAAATCACACAGGACGTCCAACAAATCCCTCAAACCCCGACCGAGCGCCTGGCCAAAGCGCTCCCCTTCCCCGGCAATGCCGCGACCTATGAATTCGGCCGCAACAACCTCTCGCTCGGCTCTGCATTTTTCCAGCGCGGCTACTTCGATCCAGCCGAAGCCTCCTTCCGCCAGGCCCTCCGCGACGATCCATCCAGCGCCGAAGCCCAGTACGGATTGGGCAGCGTCTATCTGAAACGTGAGAAGTCGCTCGAAGCGCGATCAAGTTTCGAGCAGGCCCTGAAACTTCGCTCTACCTATCCCGACACGCTCCCCAATGCCTGGAACAATCTCGGTCTCCTGGCCACGCGCGAAGGACGCACGAACGATGCCATCCGCAATTTCGAGGAAGCGCTGCGCCTGAATCCCAACCACTGGACCGCGCTCGAAAACCTCGGCAACGCCTATCGCCAGCAAAAGCGTTGGCCGGAAGCACTAGAGACCCTGCAACGGTCAGTCGCAGCCCGCCCTCAGGACCCGGAAGCAAACTACAGCCTCGCGATGGTCTACGCGCAAATGGACGACCCGAGTCACGCCTACCAATATCTGGAGCGTGCGCTACAGCTTCGTCCCGCATATCCCGAAGCTCTGAACAATCGTGGAGTGCTGTATCTTCGGACCCGCCGCCGCGACGAAGCAGTGCGAAGCTTCGAGGAGTGCATCCGCGTTGCGCCCGCGTTCGACCAAGCTTACTTAAATCTGGCCCGTGTCTACGCGATCGAAGGCGACAAGGAAAAAGCGCGCGCGGTTCTACTCGAATTGCTCAAGCAACACCCCGGCCACGCGCAGGCCCAGCAGGCCCTCGATCAATTGCGTTGAGCAGCTTCTTCGCCCGGCTCCGAACGGCGGCACCGCCGTTCTCAATGGCATCTAGAAGAATCGGCAAAATTCGCCCGCGCAATCTGGCATCGGTCTGGGACATATCGAACAGCGCCTGCATACTGCACGTCTTTACTATCTGGCTTGAATCGTCAAGATAGCGCAACAACAAGGCGACCGCTCTTCGCCTCTCGCTTGGCGAAAGCTCCAGAAGCGGAAGCATCTGAGCCATATGCCAGCGCATCTCTTTCTCTTGAACTGTATTCGCTGCCGACAACACAGCTTCCTTGTGCCGCTGCAGCCACTCCGGATGAACCGCGGATACCTTTTCGGCAACATCGGCCGAGCGCATTCGTATCACCGGATCATCATGACTAAATCCCCGAACCACATCGCCGAGCAGCGCCGGGGTTTTCAAAACCTGCTCCACCACCCGATCAGCTTTTCCAATCGAGCGGCGATCCCCGCCCGACAGTGTTCTCAAAACGTCCATCCGGTTTCGAGCATATCAATTTCAGCTACAATGGCCTCAACCTTGCTTCGAGTTGCCGCGTACGCACTAGCTTCGATCGCGCTTTGGGGCCAGGAAAACCGCGCGACCCTACGAGGCACGGTTCGCGATGCGCACGAACGGCCCCTTGCCGCAGTGACTGTACAACTCAAAACCGGCAATCAGACTCTCAGCGCGAAGACGGATTCCTCCGGAACCTACCAATTCCCGGCGCTTCCCCCAGCCACCTACACCTTGCGCGCTCAGCTTAGCGGACAAGGCGAGGTAACTTCCGGCCCCTTCGCACTTAGCGCAAAAGAAGAAAAAATAATCGACCTCACCCTCGCCGCTCAAAAGCCCGAGTTCTACGACCAACCCACTTTCATCGTGGCTGGCGTTACCGACACCACCAATCGCGGCGGCCACGGATCAGACGCGGTTTTGCGTTCTTCAGAAGCCCTAACCAAAGCAACGGCCTCACTGGGCGACATCAAGGAGCCACCTGGAGACCCGCTCCAGGCAGCTCGCCAATATCAGCACGCAGCCGAACAAAATCCGAGCGAACGAAACCTCTTCGACTGGGGCGCCGAACTCCTGGCCCACGGCGCCGCTGGACCTGCCATTGAAGTCTTCACCAAAGGCAATCGATTATTTCCACGTTCCACCCGGATGCTCCTCGGCTTCGCCGTTGCTTACTACGCGAACGGCTCCTACGATCAAGCCGCCCAACGATTCTTCGAAGCCTCAGACTTGAATCCGTCAGATCCCGGCCCCTATCTGTTTCTAGCAAAAGTTCAGAGCAGTGCGATCACGGAATCCGCCGGCTATCTCGAAAGGATGGCCCGCTTCGCCAAGCTGGCGCCGGAGAATGCCTTGGCCAATTTCTACTACGCGGCCAGTCTCTGGAAACCCAAAGGCGACGCCCAGCAAGCGCAAGCGTTGCTCGAAAAAGCGCTCCACCTCGATCCGAAGCTGGCGGACGCGCATCTTCAGCTAGGAATCATTTATTCCGCGCGTAAGGATTTGCCCCGAGCCATCGCCGCTTTCGAGCAAGCCATCGCCATCGATCCACGCCTGGAAGAAGCCCACTACCGCCTGGCCCAAGCCTACGCGCGAACCGGCGAAAATGGGAAAGCCCAAAAAGAGTTTGAGATCCACCACCAGTTGGTGCAGGAATCCTCCGAACAAGCTGAGCGCGAACGTCGCGAGGTTCAACAGTTCGTCATCGAACTGCGAAAGCCGCAGTGAGCGTGGGGAGGCGCTTCCGCCTGCCAACCTAAAAAGCCAACTTAAGCGCAAACTGCACCAGCCGCGGATTATTCACCGTATAGTTGATCACAGTAAATGTTGCGGGAGAATTGAAGTCCGCACCAGTCCCGTTGCCACCCGGCGAACCAAATTGCGCATGGTTGAACAAGTTGAAGAATTCAGTCCGGAAATCCAGCCGCATTCCTTCGCGTGGGACAAAATGCTTGATGATCGAGAAATCCGTGTTCACGAAATCAGGACCCGAAAGCGGCGTCCGGTTTGCGTTTCCGAGCTGTCCAGTGGCCGGCTGCGAGAAGCACGAGGCGTTAAACCATTGGGAAAGCGTCGGATGACTCAACACCGGATTGCACGTTTGATTGGGCCGGATAAAGCTTTGGTCATTGTTGTTCTCAAGGTTCACGCCGGATGTGTTGCTGCTATCCACGATAAATACCGGAAACCCAGACGTCGCCTTTTCGATGAGAGTCACCTCCCAGCCTCCGGCGATGGCGTTGGCCGCTCCGTTCCAGGTGTTTCCCCATTTCCGCCCTTTGCCGAACGGCAACTGATAAATGATGCTGGCCGTGAAATCCTGATTCAGGTTGATTTGCGAAAGCCCCCAATCCAGGCTTTGCCAATTCGGAAGAGGAAAGTAGTTGGCCCCCGTTATGCTTCCCAAACCATCCATGAACCCGGTATCGTACGCTCGCGAATAGGTGTATCCGATGAGCGCGTAAATGCCATACCGCGCGCTCTTGGTCTCGGCTTTCACCTGCAAGGAATTGTAGTGGGCTATGCCCGCGTCGAAAACATTCTGGATATCAGAAAACGGGAACGCGGTGTACGGTAAATTGAAAGCCGCGCCACCGGGCCCGCATCCAAGCGTATACCCAGCGGTCCCGCACGCGCTAGGAGACCCCACGTTGATATTATTCCCGTACGTCAAAATGTGCGAACTGCGAGAACCCGCGTATCCCACCGTCAACACAATCTGGCCGGGCAGTTGGTGTTCCATATTGACGTTGAATTGCTGAATCCTGCCCTGCTTGAAGTTCGTATCCTGCGCTAGAATCGTACCCGTAAAGTTAGCCGGGTTGGGGGGCGCAGTGAATGGTGGAAATCCGGAGGACATGTTAATTCCCAAAGGCGTTATCCCAGCCTGCGCGCAAGCTGCCGTTGCAAACGTACAGTTGGTGGGGAAGAAGGAAAATGCATCTGATTCCGCGTAATAGGGCGGATTCTGCCACAGCCCTTGAGCACCCATGTTCCACGAAGAATCGTGGTAAATCGCGTAGCCGCCGCGTATCACGGTGTCGCCCTTGCCGAACGGTTTCCACGCGACGCCGATGCGCGGCTCAAGCGCGGTCCAATCCATATTAACGCCGGCGCTCGATCCCGCATTCTGACCCGCGATCAAAAATTGTCCGTTGGCAGGATTAAAATCAGACATGCGGTTGCCCACTTCGGTTTGCGGTGTCAACATCGCCCAGGCCAAACCCAGGTTCAACGTCAAATTCTTACTGACGCGCCAATTGTCCTCGACAAAAGGCCGGTACAGTTGCCAACGCCGGCCCGTATTGCCGCCGCCAAACTCCTGGTCGTGAATCGCCAGACTGGTTAGACCCGTCAGCAGATCCGATTCCGGATTCCCCGTCCAGCCTCCGGTGGTTTCCCAGAATCCATTCGGGAAGCCGACGGCCACCGTATTCAACTGATTCCATCGAATAGAGCCGCCCACTCGGAATTCGTGGCTGCCCCGAACCAGGTCCAGCGAATCAGCTAACGTCCAGACATTCGTCCCGCCCACGAACGGCGTATAACCGCGATCACCAATCGAATAATAACCACCCAACACTTCTACCGATGTCAGACCACAACTGTTACCACCCAAATTTGCACCCGGAATCCCCAGCGTCTGGGCGTAGCAACTGCCGGTTCCTTGCGACGTGATGTAATCGAAGATCCGGTTAAAACCGAACCTGAATTCATTCACCGTGCTGGGAGAAAAGATGTGAGTCTCCGAAATAGCCGCGTTACGGGCATGATTGATGATGCTCTGATTGCTGGCGAAGGTACCTTGTTCGGTGAAGCCCGGGGCGCCGCCCGGCACGTACGACGTAGCCTGATCGTAGCTGAAGCGCGCGAATAACGAATCTTTGTTCGAAAAATTTTCATCCAGCCGCCCGTCGAACTTTCCTTCGTTCAGTTTCCTCACCGGCTCACTGGTGTAGTTGTAGCCAAGCGCGGAGTTGTTCGCATTGGGCAGAGGATACAGATTGATCAGTGCTTGCCCAATCGGATTAATCAAGCCCTGCGGAATTATATTGCAGGGAGTTCCAGCCGACTGGCTACCGTTCGGTGCCGCGGGAAGAGGCGCGCCGTTGGGGCCGCACATAAAGGGAACCGATACCGGATTCGCATTCGTCCCCTGCGTGGCCCAGGGATTAAGCAGCTGGGTGGCGCTCGGATTGCCAAAGGGGTCGTTGGTGAAGTCCCCCTGGCGCATCGCCGCGGTTGGCACCAGACCCGTGTACGGAATCCCGTGCCGTTGATCCTTTTGCTCGAAATCCGCAAAGAAAAATACCTTGTCTTTCTTGATCGGACCACCTATCGAGCCGCCAAACTGGTTCAGATTGAACTTCTCGGTCGAAGTCGCAAAAAAGCTGCGGGCGTCCAAATCGGTATTGCGAAGAAACTCGTAGATGCTCCCATGGAACTGATCGGTGCCCGATTTCGTCGTCACCAAAACCGTCGGGCCCCCGCGCGTTCCCCACTCCGCGGAATAGTTGTACGTCAGCACCTTGAACTCTTGGATCGAATCGATCGAGGACAGAATCGAAATCGCGCCGCTAGTCAGCTCGTTGTTGTCGTTGCCGTCCAGCAGCCAATCCGTGCTGTTCGCGCGTGAACCGCCCACCGAAAGCGAATACGATCCGCGCGCGGACGCTTCGCTCGACGGCCCGCCATTAAAAAAGCTGTTCGGATTTGTTTCCGTAGTGGTGCCCGGAGTCAGCGTGGCAAGCTGCACGAAGTCGCGGCCGTTCAACGGAAGATCATTCACCTGCTGCGACGTGATCACCTGGCCCAGCGTCGCGTCCGCCGTCTGAATTGAAACTACGGTCGCCGAAACCTCGACGTTTTCTTTCACCGTGGCGAGCGTGAGCTTGAAATCCAGCTCGCGATGCTCGTCCACTTGCAACCGGATGTCTTTCGCCTCGGCCGCTTGAAATCCTTGCTGATCCACACGCACCGTGTAGTTGCCTACGCCGAGTAGCGGAACCACATAGTGACCGTTCCCGTCGGTCACTCCATCACGCGAGGAGCCCGTGGCCGGAGCCGCAACGGTAACTTTCGCACCAGCCACCGGAGCGCCGGTCGCATCAGATACAGTTCCGGAAATACTCCCGGTCGCCTGACCATAAAGTATCCCACTCGCAAAAAATGTTAGCGAACAAACAATCCCACTAATTGACGTTTTTTGATTAAACATACAATGCCCCTCCGGATGTTTCATCCCACGCAGATGAAAAATTTCAACTCGGTGACTCAGTATGCCTAGATTGGGGCGATAGTGTCAAGCGACTATTGACTCGATGTGGGGCAGGTTGCCAACCTGCGGCGGGTTGCCAACCCGCCTGCTTTGCGCCAATCGTCAGCGCCGGCCGGCAGGGAGTCCTGAATCGCCCTCAGTGGTTGCGCCGTCAATGTGAAAGCTGTGAATGAAGTGTCTCATTCCAATCTCCAGCGGGCTCAAGCCGTAGGTCCGCGCCTCTCTTAGTGCTTCCTCATTGGCCCATTGATCGTGAGCAATCCGGTAACACGCAATCACCGTGCCCGTTCGGTCTGCCCCGCGCCGGCAATGCACAAACACCGGCCACTGGGCGCTCGAATCCAATGAAGTTAAGATTTTCAAAATCTCCTCATTAGTCGGAGCTGCGAACCCTGCCAACGGCTGGCTTACATAGACCATGCCGCTAGCTTCAACCATCCTGGCCTCTGTGCCGATGGAATGTTCGCTCGCCGGACGCAGGTCGATAACCGTCTTGATTCCCAACTTCGCCAGACTGCTCCAACCGGCGTCACCCGGTTGACCACCGCGGTACACATGCTCATTCACTTGATGGAAATTCGGAACTCCCGGCGCTCCGATATCGGCCGCGCCCGCGGGAGGCGCAAAGAGCGAAGCGACCAGGCACAAAAACGCGCGGTGATACACAGTAAGCCCATTATCGCAGTCCGTGGGGCAGGATGGCATCCTGCGGCGGGTTGCCAACCCGCCCACCGCCGCGTCTTATATTGGGAATGTGGGCCGCGCAATGAATCCAGAATCCAGTAGACAAAAGTCAAAAAACGAAATGCGCGTAGCGCCTCCTCCTTCTGGATTCTGGCTCCTGGCTCCTGTATTCCTTCTCGCGTCCACATTGACCGCCGCGGAGCCGTCGCCTGCCACCACCGCCGCCTTCGACCACTACGCCAAACTAACCGAGGAATCCTTCAAGAAAACTCCCGCGCCTCATCATTGGCTCTGGCTGGACGAACACCCCAAGGAGCAATCTCTGGTATGGCTCGGCCAAAGCCAGATCACTCCTCAGAAGACCCTCGACCAGGAGCACGAAATCGAGATTCCCGACGCTTCGCTTCAGGATTGGCTTGGAGTTGTTGTCCTGGATGGCGTCACGCTCGAACGCGTCCGCGACTTTGCCCTGAATTTCGGTGACTACAAATACTACTTCAAGCAATTCTATACCGACTCGCGCCAGGTGAAACGCGATGGCGATACTTTCGATGCGTTTCTGCGGCTTTCAAGGAAACAGTTCGCCACCGTCGTCCTGAACCTCAATGTCACGGCTAGTTATGTGGTCTTGGATCCGACTCACGCGTATATCATCCTCCATTCAACGCACATCGGAGAATTGGCGCATCCCAAAGAAAAAGATCCGGCCGCTCAGGAACGCACTCCCGCGGAAGCCTACGGTTATCTGTGGCGCCTGAATCAGTACTGGCGCCTAGAACAAACCCGCGACGGAGTGTACGTCGAGTTGGAGTCGTTGACATTATCCCGCCCAGCCGGCGGTCTCAGCCCGGCGCGGTTCTTAAACGGTTTCGTCCAGGACTTCCCGCGCGAATTTATAGAAGGTATGATCGAGGCTCTGCAGCAGGCTTTTCCCCACCCGCGTTAATCAATAGTGAGACAATGAACCCCAATGGTTTACTTCCTGATTCTCGCGCTCCTCTGCGCAATCCCCGCATCGGTGGAGGCGCAGGATCGTCACGATTGGCAATCCCTGGCGCAGCTACAGGCCGGCGATAACATTCGCCTCTCATTGAAAACCGGACCCGTCACCGGCCTATTCCAGTCCTGGACGCCGCAACAAGTGACTGCCGGAACCACCACCGCCCAAAAAGAGGACGTGCTCAAGATCGAGCGCTACCGCCATGGAGTTTGGGGACGAGGCAAGACCGCCGCCGTAGGCGCGCTCATCGGATTTGGCGCAGGCTTCGGTATAGGCGCAGGCCTTACCGGCTGTGACCACAACCAGCTCGGCATCTGCGTCTCGCGCGGATTCGGGGGCGCGATATTCGGCGGCGCGGGCGCCGTGGTCGGCGCCGGAATCGGAGCCCTCCTTCCCCACCACAACAAGGATCTTATTTATTCAGTCAAATAGTCGCCGCTCTTTACTGAATATCAATCATCACCGCATTCGACGCTTGCCCATCCACAGAAACAACAACACTACATAAACCACTGCCACGCAGGCCGAGCACCAATGGAACATTCACCTGATCCAACCCAATAAAATTGGGCGTAGGACCCGCATACTGCACGGGAACCGCAACGCCGCCAATGGTCACAGTGACATCGGCCAGCGCGCTACGCCCCCGGATCCCCGTGCCATACAGCGTGAGATAAATCGGCGTGTCCACTTCCAAATCGATAGGCACAGCGACACAACCGGAAGCGCTGCACTGGAACACCGGTACCGGCGATTGCACCTTCGAGTCGTTCGCCTGCGTCATGATCGCGCTGGCGGCCGCCACGTTTCCGCCCACGCTGAATAGTGTGGGGTCTACGCTCGCGATCGTTCCGTTGAAAGTCTGCGTGGTGGATCCGTTGCTAACCACAAACTGCGCCGCGCCCGTCGCCGTTCCGTCTGGAACCACAAAGTTAATCTGTGTCGGCGACACATAAAGTAATGACGCCTCGCGCGCTGTCCCTGCTGAATCCATAATCGAAAGACTCACTCCTCCAAGCGCTGTCGGCAACGGTTGAACATTGGCCTGCACCGTGACAGCCGCAAGGTCAGTCCCGAACAGCGACGCTAGCGACCCTGGCGCAACAGCGTTACTCGGCGCGGCGGCCGACTGCACCGCGCCCGAGATCACGCCGTAGTATCGCGCCATCCAGTAAGGCAAAATGTAGTCGATCCCCGCGCCCTCAATCGTTCCCAATCCACCCCCCGCCAGTTGGAACGGGTCACGCTGCCAAAGAAAATCCGTAGTCGGCCGAATTGGAACCGGGACCGGCTGGCATGCCTCCGTGCCGCATACTGCAACCACCTTACTGTCATCCACGTAGGGATCGCGCTGGGGCCGCTCCAGCCATTGATCCAGCAACAACCTCATTTCCGCATCGCGAGCATCATCGGGCCCATTCACCGAGCGGTCAATGATGTCGAAAAACGCATTCTGGTGCGAAGCCGTATAATTGCGCACAATCTGATAGGCCCCGCGGTTATCGCTGTTATTCTGCAGCCGGATCAGATTATAGAGGCTCATGTAGTCCAAGTTGAACTTGAAGTAGGAGCTAATGCTGAGCGTGTCGTAGGAAACCGCCACATCGATCGGCAAATCCACCAGCGGCCCGCCGATCTCATCAGCCGGATTGACGTGATGTTGCACTTCGAGCAACATCTGCACCTCCTCCGGCCGCAGCAGAAAAGTATTCGAGATATCGTCGTTGGGCGACCAATCATGATGCGCGATGAAGCCAAGCATCAGCGTCGCGAGACTACCGATTCCGCTCTTGACCCCAGCATCGTCCACCAGATCGAACGCGGCCCCCAGCCCGAAGAAAGCTCCCACCACTTCATCGCGTGAGGTGTTGTCCACCCAAATCCATGGCGGACTCTGGTGAATCGTATTGCTGGCCTCCTCACTCGAAATCCCGGCGGCATACGGCGAGCTGGCCAGTACCATGCAGCGCGCCAACCGATTGTCGCCCGTCACATCCACCAATGCCTGCAATCCCGCAAGCGCCTCCTTTACGTTCGCGAGCGCGTCCGCCGATTGCGTGACGTTATACCGAAACGCCTCGGCCGCCAGGTATGCCCCAGTCCACAAAGCAGAATCGCCACAGCGCGTGTAGCCAACAATCTGATTGCTGGTTGATGACGCATAGATGGGATCGAGAATGGTCCCAAACGGCAAATGTTTGGCCTGAATATTAGCCGATATCGCCAGCGCATCCGCTTCCGATGCGTGTGCCGCCAGCCCAAAAAAGAAGATAACCGCGAAACTGCGAACCACTACGCTACGAACCACAACACCTACAACGCTCACAACACCCGCAATACCCACAACGCCTCATTCCGAGCCGCGACCGGAAGGGAGCGCAACCACGAGCGCACCCGTCCAATACAGCCCCCTTATGTAAGAGACGCGGGGATCTACTCGTATGATACGCGAGTTCTTCGCCGATGCGCTTTGGTCCCTTCAAGCCGCCTCCAGTTGGAATTGCCTTCGAGAAGTGTCACCTGCAAGTTACAGATTCTAAATTGCTCACGACGCCGAAATTATCACCGATGCGGTAGACCGTTGGACCAGCAACGTGCTTCGGCGCTCAGTCAATCGGTCGCCCGAGGTGCGCGTCGCGTCGTGGGAATTCGATCACTTGGTGAAATGACCTTAGCTGAGAGTCTCTTCTGAGGAAAGTCTTTTCTGTTAAGAGTCGCAATGAAGGCTGCACGACCCTGCTCAGCGCAAGCGCAAAATATATTATCGTCCGGGTCTGGTGACAGGTCGGCAGTGATGCGAAGGTCCACTAACTCGGCCTCCTCCCTTAACAGGTTGATGATTTCGCCTATCAGATTGCGCCGCACGCCTAAGCGTCTGAGCACCTCTTTATATTCGGCAAGAATATCTTCACTGATGAGCCACGTGAAGATCGCCTTCTCAAGCCAGTCGCGCAGAAGTTCGGCGCTCGGGTTCCCTGGGGCCCGTCCGGATTTGAACCCTGCGATGCCAGCGACAAGGACTGAAGTATCGATCACTCCTCTACGCGGATTTTCTCGACCTGGCAACAGTGATCTCCGGCAAGCGCTTTTTGTCTGCGCGATAGGCGCCGATCGCCTCTACGATTTGAGACTCTGTTACGCCCGATAAATTGTCTGCAGCCGCTTCTAGACTGCGTGCGAACTGGCGCTTCCATCCCGGTCGCTTGCGACCCCGCGGAAGATCCTGGTGCACTTCGGCCCTAGGAAGTTGCTCCTCAATCTCGTTTGCCAGATCTCTCACCGGAATACGTACCTCCACCGGCTCGCGGCCTCTCGCCGGAAGAGATCGCAGCCACAGATAACGAAGTTTGTTCACTTGCGCTTTCCTCAGATTGGCCGACAGAACTTGTGTGAAGCGGGCGAGCACTTCGGTGGACGTACCGAGCGACTCCTTCAGGTAGAATGCGACCTTGGCTTCGAGTAGGAGCTGATTGTCAAACCAATAGAGGCCGTCCCGACGGGTTGGCCGCAACACCTTGAACTGCACCAGATTCTGGAGGTCCTTCGGCTCAACACCTAGGACAGCGCTGGCTTGCTTCAGTTTCAATTCGACAGCTTGCATCTTTATATTCAACCTATATTTTAGATGGAATATCAGAAACGAGTCAAGCCCATCCAGTGTCTGCTCTGTCCATCCCAGAGCTCTCGGAATCCGCACCGTCGCAGATTCTCGGTGTGGCCTCCGGATCGTAAGCACGCTCGGAACGACTGGCGCGTCGGTCCATCCACCCCCCTCACTCCTCCCGCATCAGCCTCGCCGGATCCACCCCCAGCGCCCGCCTCGCCGGCAGCGCCGACGCCGCAACCCCCAGCACCGCCATCGTCACCACCGCACCGCCCACCAC
Source organism: Bryobacteraceae bacterium (assembly GCA_050011295.1). Taxonomy (GTDB): domain Bacteria; phylum Acidobacteriota; class Terriglobia; order Bryobacterales; family Bryobacteraceae; genus Palsa-89. The sequence continues at coordinate 51,322 of JBEKJJ010000005.1, read as the reverse complement.
CATCGGATCCAACGGATTCGCCTGATACACAATCTGCCCCAGCAACCGGCTGGCGAAGACGCCCCCGAGCAACCCCACCGCCGATCCCATCCCCAGCAGCACCATCGGCCGCCCCACCGCCGCGGCCATCACTTGCGTCCTGCGCGCACCCAATGCCACGCGGATGCCCAGCTCCTTCATTCGCCGGCTCACGCTGTACGCAGCCATGCCGAAGATGCCCGTCACCGCCAGCATCGCCGCTAGCAACCCCATCACGCCCAGCGCTATTGTCGCCGCCCGTGCCGGGAACAGCTCACTATCCAGCGAGTCGGACCACTTCTGCACCGTGATCGGCACATTCGGCTGGATGCCGCTCACTGTGCGTTCCAGCGCCGCCGCCATCTCGCTCGCCGCCCTCCGCGACCGCACCACGAATACCGAGTCGCCCTCCTCGCTTTGCGTTATCGGCACATACACCACAGCCTGCGGCGATTCCATCAGGTCGTGGTACTTGCCGTCTTCCACCACCCCAACCACTTCCGTCAGCTTGCTCGACAGAATGAACCGCTGTCCTATCGCCGGCGCTTCGCCCCAAATCTTCCGCGCGAACGTTTGATTCACAATGGCCACACACGGCGTCTGCGCGGTGTCATGCCACGAAACATCCCGCCCACTCAGCAGCCGCGTGCCGGCAGCTTCGATGTAACCGGGCGACATCGGAAACACATACGGCGCCAGCACAGAATTGTTCAGCTTGAACTCTGTCTCTCCGGGCCGGAAAATCGGAATCCCATGCAGTCCCCCGGTGAACGGAGTGCGTCTCACCGCACCCGCGGCCTTGACACCGGGAATGCTCCGCACCGCCTCCAGCATCGCTCTCTTTTTATCGCGCGTCAGGTTTTCTCCCTCCACCTGGCTCAGGTCCATCTCCACCAGCATCGCGCCTTGCGGCTCAAAGCCCAGCGGAACGTCGAGCGCGCGCACCATGCCGCGCACCGCCACAAATGATGCCGCTACCAACAATGTGCAGATGGCAATCTGCGCACCCAACAACAGGTCGCGCAGTGCCAATCGCCCAAGCTGCACGGACCCCATCGATTCCCCCTTCATCATCTGCACCGGACTGCTCCGCCACACCTGCCACGCCGGAGCCATCCCAAACAGCAGTGCGCTTCCCAGCGTCAATATCAGCCCCGCCACGTACACGCGCGCATCCACGCTCGCCGCCAGATGCGCCTCCGCGGCCGGAGACCACCTGTTCAGAACACCGAACAGCAGGTCGGCAGTCACCAAGCCCACGGCTCCGCCCATCAGCGAAACCATCACCGCCTCAGTCAGCAATTGCCGCACCAGTCGCCGCCGGCTCGATCCCAGCGCCACGCGCAGCGCCAACTCCCGACTGCGATCGGCCGCGCGCGCCGCAAACAGACTTGCCAGATTCGCGCATCCCGCCGCCAGCACCAGCAGCGCCAGCCCGGTCACGCCCCAAAGAAATCCGCGAATTACGTCCCCTTCATCCCCGATGAGTCCCGGATGGATCAGCCGCAGCGGCTGTCCGTCGTCAAACTCCGGATACTCCCTCCCAAGCTCGGCCGAAATTGCATTCAGATTTTCCGTTGCCTGCCGCGCCGTCACGCCCGCCTTCAGCCGGCCAACCACCGTCACCGCGACGTGTGACCGGCTACGCAGGTAATCCGACCCTTCCACCTGCTCCTCGTTCATCATGGGAATCCAGTAATCCGGCCACACAAACCGCTCCGTCCCGTGGAACCGCGCCGGTGCCACGCCCACCACCGTGAACGGATGCTTGTCCAGATCCACAATCGTCCCCACCACGCCCGGATCGCCCTGAAACGCGCTTCGCCACAATGCATCGCTCAACACCAAATACGGCGCGGAATTCGGACCATGCTCGTCGGCCGCCTGGAAGAACCGTCCCAACTCCGGCTGCACCCCTAGGAGATCGAAATAATTCCCGGTCACCTCATCGCCATGGATTCTTCTCACCGCGTTGTGCCAGCCGAGGCGCGCACCGGAATATCCATAAATCGCGGCCATCCCGCTGAACGTAGTGTTTCTCCGCCGAAAATCCTCAAACGCCGGATACGAAGTAGTCAGCAGCCGTCCAACAACCCACTGCTTATGGCGAATCTGATACAGTCCCCCAGGATCGCTAACATCCAACGGGTGCAGCAGCACCGCGTTCAGCACTCCGAAGACCACGACATTCGCCCCAATCCCCAGCATCAAAGTGAGCAAGGCAACCACAGTGAACGCGGGAGACTTCCTCAACACGCGCAGCGCATAACGAACATCCAGCAACAGGTTGTTCACGAACATGAGAATGCCACAAGCAGTCACCACACCTCAAATTTATTTGTATAGACCCGAACCCCGAGCAAACACAAGCCAATTCGAAGACTCGCCCGCTGCGCCAGGAATCGGACTGATCGCCAGCACGTATATTCTGTCAATGAGAGAAGAACACAGCACGACAAATCCCTCTCAAGAACGAAAAGCAATGAATTTCCATGACGCATCTTCAATAATCGCGCAAAAAAATCCCCACCCCCCGGCCCAATGCCCATCCCCCTCAGGCACTTACCAACATCACACCTCCAAACACAAAAAACACCAGATGCGTCAAAAACGAATTGAAGCACCACCCACCACCAGCCACAAGCAACCAGAAACCAGAAACCAGAAACCAGAAACCAGAAACCCGAAACTCACTAATCCCCAGCCCCGAGCCCCCTTTTTAAGGTAGCCTTTCAAGTTGGGAGAACGCACCAATGCCGAATCGCCACACGGTTCAAGAAGCCATTAACGCTGGACACGGAATCCTACGCCTCGAGCCCTGCTGGGTCCCTCGCTCATTCATGATCCCCGGCCGTCGATTGAAACTCCATCCCGACGATCTCTACGCCTTCGGAGGACATCGCGGCGGCATCAACGAACGCTGGTTTTCCTCCACCATCAAAGCCTCCAATGGTCCCGCCACTCTGGAAGATGAGGGACTGAGCTACGTCCGCGTGGCTTCGAATTCTCGATTTCTTCTAAAACACGCCATCGAGCACGCGGGCGACCTCCTCCTAGGCGCGGACGTGATCGAGCGCGAGGGCGGCTGGAATCTCCTCTGCAAATTCTTCGATAACATGGGGCCCATCCCGCATCACATGCACCAGAGCGATGCCCAGGCCAAGCTGGTAGGCCAGCGCGGGAAACCGGAAGCCTACTACTTTCCTCCGCAATACAACCTGACAGAAAACAATTTCCCCCACACCTTCATGGGTCTCGAACCCGGCACCACCAAGAACGATATCCGGCGCTGTCTCGAGAACTGGAACAAAGGCGACAACGGAATCCTGTTTCACTCCCGCGCCTACCGTCTGGAACCAGGCGCAGGCTGGCAGATCAATCCCGGAATCCTGCATGCCCCTGGATCGCTTGTCACTTACGAACCTCAAGTCGCGAGCGACGTCTTCGCCATGTTTCAATCGGTCGTCGAAGGCCGCATCGTCGATTGGAGCCTGATGACCAAAGACGTCCGCCCCGAATACCATCACGATCTGGATTACCTGGTCGGCATGCTGGATTGGGATGCCAACGTGAATCCGGAGTTCGGCAAAACCAACAAAGTCGCTCCCAAACACGTTCACCCTCCGGAAGCCACTGCCGACTGCGGATATTCGGAAAAGTGGGTCACCTACGGAACACCGTACTATTCAGCCAAAGAGCTCACCGTACTTCCCGGCCGCACCGCAACCATTCGCGACAGCGCCGCCTACGGCCTGATCCTCACTCAGGGACACGGGCGTTTCGGAGCGCATCCGGTAGCCACGCCCGCCATGATCCGATTCGGTGAAATGACGCAGGATGAATTGTTCGTCACAGCCGAAGCAGCGAAGTCGGGGGTAGAAGTTCAAAATAACAGCGCAACCGATCCGCTAGTGATCTTGAAACATTTCGGACCAGGCAACCCGGACGCCGAGCCGCTGCGAAAGAAAGCCTGAATGAGCCTCCACACAGCTCCAGCCATCCACAACGCCATGTGGCCCGGCCTGGTCGGAAAAGGTCCAGATTCCGAACCTCCCATCGATCTCGACACCATGCTGGATCTCACGGCAGCGGCCGAGGTCAACGGAACCCATTTCGACGGCGTGGATCTGTTCCTCTTCGCCCCGCACGTCGACATCGATTCATCGAGCGACGACCTGCAGCGCCTCTCAGACCAAATCGCCGCTCGCAACTTAGTGGTCGGCTCCGTAGTCGCTCCAGTTTGGCCGCCCACCGGAGGCGGATCGGCGATGGGCTCGGAATCTGACCGCGCGAACTTCCTCACCCAGGTCCGCAAAGCCTGCGCCATCGCACAAAAACTCCGCGACATTGGCATCCGGAAATATGGAATCGTCCGGATCGATTCCGCAGCCAGCCCAGCCGATTGGGCCAAAGATCCCAGCGGCAATACCGGCAAAATCGCACACACGTTTCGCGAAGCTTGCACCATCGCCGAGAGCTACGGCGAACGGCTGGCCGCGGAAGGCGAAATCTGCTGGGGCGGAATGCATGGCTGGAAGCGAATGGTGGAGTTGCTCGAAAGAGTGGACCGTCCCCAGACGCTGGGTTTTCAAGCCGACATGGCGCATACACTGCTGTTCACCCTCGGCTACAACGCACCCGAGGACCGTATTCTGCCCGAAAACTTCGATTGGTCCGACAAGCAGCTCTTAGACGACGCGATTCAAACCATGACGCGTGCCCTGCGTCCCTGGACCATCGATTTTCACATCGCGCAGAACGACGCCACGGTGCGAGGATCGGGATCGCATGACAAAACCGGCCGGCATTGCCTTCCGCGCGATCCCAACGGCAAAATGGATATCGTGCGCGTCGCTGGAGCTTGGATGAAAGATGAAAGCGGCAAGCCCACCCGCGCCTTCCAACACATCTGTTGGGATGGTTGCATGTTCCCGAATCAAGTCATGCTGCAGGATGCCACGTGGCGCGATGTTCTATCCACCATGATTGCGGTTCGAAACGCGCACGGCTGGGATCATTGATGGAAAAGAAGAATCTGAATATCGGAATCGTTGGCTACGGCTTCATGGGCCGCACCCACTCGAATGCCTTCCTCCAGGCCGGCCGCTTCTTTGATCTGCCCTATCGCCCGGTGCTAAAAGCTGTTTGCGCGCGCAACGCCGATCGCGCCAAATCCTTCGCCGAAAATTGGGGTTATGAATCGGTGGAAACTGACTGGCGCAGGCTGCTGGAGCGCACCGATCTCGATCTGATCGATATCGCGAGCCCCAACGATACCCACGCCGAAATCGCGATCGCCGCCGCCCACGCCGGTAAAATAGTGCTGTGTGAAAAACCTCTTGGAAGAAATGCTGCCGAGGCCGGCGCCATGACGGACGCAGTGGAATCCGCCAAGGTTTCCAACATGGTCTGGTACAATTATCGCCGCGTGCCAGCCGTCATGCTGCTCAAGCACCTGATTGACGAAGGACGCTTCGGCCGCATCTTCCATTACCGCGCCAAATTTCTGCAGGATTGGACGATTTCGCCAAATCTCCCGCAAGGTGGCGAAGCACTCTGGCGTCTCGATATTGCCGTTGCCGGAAGCGGCGTCACGGGCGATCTGTTGGCGCATGCCATCGACACCGCGCTTTGGCTGAATGGCCCCATCGCGGAAGTCACGGCCATGACCGAGACGTTCATCAAGGAGCGGAAGCACAATCTTTCGGGGCACCTTCAGCCCGTTGGAATCGACGATGCCAGCGCCTGTCTCGCACGCTTTGAGAACGGCTCTCTCGCAACTTTTGAAGCCACGCGTTACGCGCGGGGTCACAAGGCGCTTTACACGCTCGAAATCAACGGCGAGAATGCTTCAGCCGTTTGGGATCTCCACGATCTGCACCGCATCAGTTTCTTCGATCATCGGGATGAAAGCCAATTGCGCGGATGGCGAAGCATCCATGTAACAGATGGTGACCATCCTTATATGAAGCACTGGTGGGTGCCCGGTCTTCAAATTGGTTATGAGCACACCTTCGTTCATCAGTTCGCCGATTTCCTGGAAGCCCTCGGCCAAGCGAAAGAAGCCGCACCAACTTTTCGCGATGCCTTAGCCACGGACCGCGTCACGGACGCGATCCTAGAATCCGCCAAAACCCGTCAATGGACACGCCCATGAACATCTTTAGATCATCGATCATCCTATTAGCCGCGGCCCTAACCGCCGCCGCCCAACAGCTCCCCACCGCGAAACCAGAATCCGTGGGCCTCTCCTCCGAGCGCCTGGAACGAATATCGGCACTCGTCCAGCGCGGAATTGACGAAAAGCGCATCGCTGGCGCAGTGACGCTAGTGGCGCGCCGCGGCCAAATCGCGTGGCTCAAAGCCCAAGGCATGCAGGACCGCGAAGCCTCCAAGCCCATGCCCACCGATGCCATCTTCCGCATCTGCTCCATGAGCAAAGCCATCACCAGCCTCGCCGTCATGATGCTCTACGAAGAGGGCAATTTCCTGCTCGATGATCCGGTATCCAAATTCATCCCCGAGTTCCGGAATCCGAAAGTGTTGGTGAAACCCGCGACCGGCCCTTCCTACACCATTCCCGCCACGCGGGAAATTACCATACGCAATCTCCTCACCCACACTTCCGGCATCACCTATACGTGGAACAGCGATCTCGGCTATACATACAAAGCCGCGAAAGTCGCCGACGGGTTAGTTCAGTACGACGGCACAATTCAGGACAGCGTCAAACATCTCGCTGGTCTTCCGCTGCTCTTCAATCCTGGCGAGCGCTTTGAATACAGCTTGGGAGTGGACGTTCTGGGTTATCTGGTGGAAGTGCTATCCCACAAGACGTTCAACGAATTCCTGCGGACGCGAATCTTTGAACCGCTCGGCATGCGGGACACTTATTTTTATGTTCCTGAAGACAAGGTCAACCGCTTAGCCACGGCCTACACCTGGTATCCGGGAAAAGGTCTGAACCGCTTCCCCGACACTCCGATATCCGAAGGACCGTTTTCGTACTCAGCCGACTATCCTGTTCGCGGTCCGAAGAAACTCTACTCGGGCGGCGCAGGCCTGTGTTCCACCGCCGAAGATTACGCGCGTTTCTGCCAACTGATGCTCAACGGCGGAAAGCTGGGCAACACGCGTCTCGTGAGCCGCAAATCGGTTGAGTTGATGACCCACGATCAGTTAGGAAAAATCAGCTCCGATCAAGCCTTTGGACTAGGCTTCGGTATTAGTGGAGAAAAAGGGCCATTGTCGGATCTGGGATCGCCGGGAGAATACAATTGGGGCGGCTTTTTCTACACCGCCTTCACAATCGATCCCACCGAACAAATGATCACCATCTTCATGGCGCAAGTCCATCCGGACAGCGGCCGGGATATCGAAGGCCTCTTCCACTTGCTGGCCTATCAAGCCATCATCGACTGAGCCGCGACCGGCAGGAAGCGCCACCACGACCATCGGTGTAGCATTAGATATGGCTTCTCCAGGCGGATCATCCGAAAAGCCGGTACTTATCCGGGCCGTAAACAAGGACGAAATCACCAGCCGATGTGAGATTTGCAACCAGCTGGCACTCTGGATCGCCGAAAGCAGAATCAACGGCGCCACCGCAGCTTACTGCCAAACGGACATCCAGATGTTCGTGAACGACCCGGATTACGAAGTCCCGGCGCAACTCAAGAGCGATCGCAAATAGCCCAAAGCCCCAAAGCTTGGCCGTTTTTTCCAATCCCGCGCCGCCACGCCGGCGTATCATCGGGATATGAAAACAGCTTCGTCGGTTGACTTACTCCGTATCCCGGGAGTCGGACCATCCATCGCTCGCGATCTCCACTCACTCGGCATTCGCCAGGTCACGGACCTGCGCGGTAGAGATCCCGAGTTGCTTTATTCTAAGCTCTGCCGGCAAATAGGCCAGCACGTGGACCGCTGCGTTCTTTACACTTTCCGCTGCGCCGTTTACTTCGCCTCCGAATCGAAACCCGACCCCGAGCTGCTGAAGTGGTGGAACTGGAAGGATGGCACCAAAGCTGCAACGAAGGAGGCGTGCCGAAAACCAAAGAACCCCATCCCCCGAAACCTGACCCGGACCCGGAACCCCCGGAGCCACTCCCTGGCCCGGAGCCGGACGACCCTGGGCCAGATGTAATTGATCCGGTTCCCGCAGAACCGATGTGGACGCGCTACGTGGCATAATCTTGGTGGTGACGCCGGCCCCCAAAACATTACCAGCGCGCTACTATACCGATCCGGAATTGTTCCAGCAGGAAGTCGAGCGATTCTACTTCCGTAGCTGGATCTGCGCCGGAAGAACCGAGCAAATTCGTGAGCCCGGCGAGTATTTCCTACGCGATGTGTGCGGCGAAAGCATCATCGTAACGCGCGATAACACCGGCGCTCTCCGGGCGTTCTACAACGTCTGTCGTCACCGCGGCACTCGCATGTGTTCCGCAAGCGAAGGCAAGCTGGCCGGCCGCATTCAATGCCCCTACCATGGCTGGACCTATGGACTCGACGGCAACTTGATCGGCGCGCCTCAAATGGAACAGGCCGATTTCTCGCGCCACGATTATCCGCTCCACGCCGTGGCCTGCGATGTTTGGGACGGGCACATATTTCTCAATCTCAGCCAACCAACCTGCTCTCTGGCTGACCAACTGGCCGAACTACCCAAGAAATTCGCGAACTGGCAGATGCACGATCTGCGCTTACACAAACGCATCATCTACGACGTTCGCGCTAACTGGAAACTGGTTACGCTGAACTACAATGAATGCCTACACTGCCCGCTGCTGCATCCGGCGTTGAACCGCCTTACCGATTATCTCGGAGCGGCGAACGAATCGCCACATCCGAATTACGTCGGAGGCAGCATGGGATTTCGCGGTGACGCGGAAACCATGAGCGTGGACGGAAAGAGGCGCCGGAATTATTTACCCGGACTTAACGAAGAGGAGCGCAAGAAAGTCTGTTACTACACCATCTATCCGAATTTTCTGCTCAGCCTTCACCCGGATTATATGATGACCCACACGCTGTGGCCGAAAGCCGTGGATCGGACCGAGATCGTCTGCGAATTTCATTTCCATCCGGACGAGATGGCCAGATTTCATTTCCAACCCAACGATGCAATCGACTTCTGGGATCAGACGAACCGCGAAGATTGGGGAATCGTGGAACTATCGCAAGCCGGCATCCAGAGCCGCGCCTACACGCCCGGACCATATTCGCGCCGAGAGGAGCTGCTGCATCAGCTCGACCAGAACATCCTTGCGCGCGAGAAGGGTTAGCGGTTGCGTGGCTTGAATTTCAGCGCTGTATGCGTCGGCGAAAAAGCGGCCACTTTGATATCCGCAAATCCAACAGACCGGCCGGCCTTGATCACGTCATTCTCAGTAACAGCCTGGATGCCTTTCGGATAAATCACCCAAACCGGGGTTGCCGTGAGATAGGCAAGCTCCACCAATTGGTCCTTGTTCTTCACCGCTAAAAACACCAGATCCGGTTTCGATTTCTCAAGCACCGCTCCGCGCTCGCTGAGTTCGCGCCGAAAATCATCGTCGTGTTTGTTGATCAGGTGAACTTTCGTCCCGCTCTTTACGCCGAGCTTGTCCAGCCGGCTGGGCGGATTGCGGATCTTCTCAGCCCACTTCTCCGCCGCTGGGCCCAGATGAAAGACGGCCGAGCCTTCCGCAAATTGAATCTTCAATTTTCCACCGGCGGCTTCCATTGCGGTGATGCTTTGAAATGGAATCTTCAGCCGGAAACCACCGCGGAACAGGACCTCCGAGGTTTCGAGCAGCGCTTTGCCTTCCGATTTCTCTTTGCCGAATTCAACTCGGCATTTGATTTCCTGGCCCATATCAATCTCCTTCCGCCGTTTCGCCGAACTTGGCGTGCAGTGCCTTCAAGTATGCTTCGATGGTTCCGCTGTAGCCGAATACAAAACGCGCCATGAAGCGGAAAATTGGATTGTAGATCTCGCCGGCTTCCGTGATGGTGAGCTGGCAACCGCTTGCATCCTGGACGATCTCCTGAGTCCAGGTGCCACCGAACGGAAGCTTGGGATCAGCAATCCTGGTGACCAAACGACGCGGCGGAGTTTCCTCGACACTTTCGTAGAGGATGGCTTGCCCGTTCTTGTCAATCTCTTTCCAGGACCTGCGGCCATCGCGCGGTGCAAGTTTTTCGGAGCTGCGAATATCGGGACGCCAATCCGGAGGGCCAGTGATGACATCCCAAATAGCCTGCGGCGGCTGCTTGAAATGTGATGAACGGGAAGCCAAGTGGTTTTTCGGCAGCATGGCTCCAACAATCGCCACCGTAGCAACAACTACGATCAGAATTCCAACTGCGATTAGTACCCATTTCATACGTAGCTCCTTGCTGCTCGCTGCTGCATGGCTTGAGCTGATGCCCGCGCCAGCAGTGCCAATCCATGAATTGCCTGCTTGCGCTCCTCCGCGGTAAGTTGATCGAGCACGGCGCGTACACGCACGGGATCCAGCACCGACTTTTCCGACTTGATGCGAACTCCAGCCTTGGTGAGACGCAAGCTCACGCGCCGGCCATCCTTGGAATCGCGCCCTCGAATCACGTATCCGCCGCGCGCCAGCCGGTCGATCATCAACGACATTGTCGAAGCGGTGACGCCCATGTGCGACGCCAGTTCTAGCAGCCCGGTGGGTTCGATTTCGTCCAGATGATCCAGAACGCTGGCCTGATGCGAGCTCAGCACGCGGTTCCGCTTCGGGTCGACGACGTGCCGGGTGTGGCACGCGAAGTAGATCCTCGGATACAGCGACATCAGTTGTGCGGCTTGGTCCGGCAATGGGGATATTCTATGCCAGATAGTTTGCTTTGTCAAAGCAAATTATTGGTCGTGAGTGATGGGTAGGCGGTGGTGATATGGATTAAGTCAGGGAGTTCAGATACGCTACGGCCTTGCGGATATCGGCGATGCGCTCCTGTTGATTCTCGGCTTCGCGCTCAATGTTGAGTGGACCTCGGAATCCGATGTCCTTAAGCTTGGCGACAAATCGTGGAATTCCTACGGCTCCCTGCCCGAGGGGACGTTCGACGCCCAGTGCGCCGGATTGGCCGGGATTCGGCCAGTCGCCATCCTTCATGTGAACTGAAACCACTTGGGGGCCAAGCACGGTAAGGGCCTCGATCGGATCGCCGGTGCCATACAGAATCATGTTGGCGGGGTCGAAATTGATGCCCAGATTCGGACGGTCCACATCTTTCAAAAAATGCTGCAGTACATGCGCGGGCTCCTGGCCGGTCTCAAGCGCGAAAGTCTGCTTGTTCCTGGCCGCGTGATCCGCCACGCGGCGGACCATTTCGCGTACGTCAATGTAGTCCGGATGGGTGGTGTCCTCCGGAACGAATCCGATATGGCAAGCGAAGCTCGGGGCGCCGATGGCGGCCGCGAAGTCGATCACCTGGTAGGTGCGCTGTTCGCGTTCCTCACGAGTGTCGCGCGGGATGAAGCCGACGGTGCGTTGAACAGTCGGAATGTCGGCGTAGTTCTCGCCGTTATACGCGGCAAAAACGGTGACCAACGGAAATTGCGACTGCTCCAGCGCGGATTTCCATCCGGCAGCGAACTCTGCAGTCAGGTCGATATCTCCCGGAATGCCCAACTGGCCGCACTGGACGCCCAGCGATTGAATTTCGGCCAGGTTGTCGCGTTCGGCCCAGAACATTACACCTACCTCGCGGTCTTTCAAAGATCGCACGGGATTTTTTCTCCATTTCTTCTTCGCGTTTCCAGCATCGCGAGCGTCAGGCGAACCGCATCGGCCGAATCTTCAGGCTTGCACAATTCCGGAGTCGCGCGATGACGGCAACAATCCAGGAAGTATTCAATCTCCGCGCGGTATCCGTCCGTTTCTTCCATGGGAAGCGCTTCTCGCTCGCCATTCGCGGAGTACAGCGCGGGCGGGCTGTTCAATGAGCTGTACTCCACGGTCCCTCCGTCCGCGACAACTGTATACCCCATAGAAAACGGATAGGACTTGGGATGGTGCCATCCGCCCGTGATGATGGCGGTCCGTTCGTCCGGGTAGTGCAGGCTGGCCGTGATGACGTCGATGCCGGAAACCAGCGCTTCGTATCCCGTGGCCGAAATTGCTTCGGGAGCGCCGAACAGGTGCAGGCACATGTCGACATCGTGGATGAGCAGATCAAACACGCCTCCGCCGCTTTGTTCCGGATCAGCAAGCCAGGCGCTCCAGGCGGGCGCGGCACAACGGCGCTGGAAAATGGCTGATCGCATGGTGCCCATTGAGCCGCGCCTTAGCACGCCTTGCAACGCCTGATACATCGGAAAAAAGCGAAGCACCTGAGCCACCATCAATACCCGCTGGTGCTTCTTGGCTTCGGCGATCATGAGTCTCGCGGATGCGGCATCCAGCGACATCGGTTTTTCCACCAGCACGTGCTTGCCGGCTTCAAAAGCTTGGATCGCCACCGGTGCGTGCATGTGCGTGGGCAGGCAGAGGTCGACCGCATCCACGTGCGGATCGTCCAGCATTTGCCGAATGTCGCGATATTTCGACACGCCGCTGAAATCCAACCGCTCACCGGGGCCTCCGAGGTTTCCCTGAATGGCGGACAGATCGCCGGCTAGCTTCTTTTCATCGCGGCTGCACACGGCCACGAGTTTGGCGTCCGGAATGGACTGCAGGGCCCGAATATGCGTACTGCCCATGAACCCGAGCCCGGCGACGGCCACACGCATAGACACCCATCCTAGCAAGCTACCGGGGGTGGACCCCGACCTGGGGAGTTGCGGTAGCATAACAGCCAAAGTGACAATCGTTGACGCGCAGCGGGATGTGAGGACGGTTTTTCTAGGCGGATTCGCAGGTCAGCTGGTTTCGAGTGGCGTATGGTTCCTCTCGGCCGCGTCTGCCACGTGGTATTCGCCCAAGACCGCGATGGAAGTGCTGGTAGTAGCGGGCTTTTTCATCTTCCCAATGACGCAGTTGCTTTTGCGTCTGATGGGGCGGCCGGCTGGCCTGCCTAAAGGGCACCCGATGAACGCCCTGGGGATGCAGGTGGCGTTCGTCCTACCGCTCTGTTTGCCGCTGGCATTCGCGTCCACTGCCTATCGCCAGAACTGGTTTTACCCCGCGGTCATGATTGCCCTCGGCGCGCACTACCTGCCGTTTATTTTCATGTATGGGATGTGGCAATTCGGTGTGCTCGCGGCGTTCTTAATTGGGTCTGGGGTGGTGATCGGCTTGTATTTGCCGTCTATCTTTAGCCTGGGTGGTTGGCTGACTGCTTTGGCGCTGCTAGTCTTCGCTTTCGTGGGCCGAAGCGTGGCGCGAACACAAGCGCCGCGAGCCGTGGTCGAGGGCTAAGATGGAGGGAGGTGAGGAACATGACAACTCTCGACTGGTCCCAATGTCCCGCCGTCGAAAGCGTGCCGGGGAGACTTAACGGCGCATGGGTGTTTCGCGATACCAGGATGCCGGTATCCGCGGTGTTTGAAAACTTGGAAGCCGGAGCCACCGTAGAGGAAATCGTCGAGCAGTTCGACATCACGCGAGAGCAGATTAACGCGGTGCTTGAATTTGCTGCCCGTAGCCTTGTGTAGATGCTCGTTCTGTTTGACCACGTAACGCCTAACGGCATTGCACGGTTCCTCCTGGGCCACATGGTCACCAAAGCCAAAGACCGAGGATGGGATACTCTGACCAACGGCGACCTTCTGGCCGAAGCTGAGCGGGCCGGATTCGACGTGCTTCTTACGGCTGACAAGAACATGCGCTATCAGCAAAACCTTAGCGGCCGCAGAATTGGTCTTGTCGTGCTAAGCACTCCTCAATGGCCGGCGGTTCGATTGCACATCGAAAGAATTGCGGCGGCAGTTGACGCCGCCACGCCGGGGAGCTACACAGAGGTAGCTCGATTTACGAGCCCCGACAAGCCATTCACTGACCAGGATCCTTCAGACCCTCAAAGCTGGAACCTCTATTCTTACGCTCGGAACAATCCGCTGAAGTTTGTCGATGACACCGGAGAGGCAGTTGTCTATGCTGATGAGCGGCTCAAGATCATCAGCGAGGCGCGGCGGCAAGAGTCGCCCACCTATAACTCATATCTCAAAGGGTTTGAAGGTAAAGGCAGTCCTGATGTCACAGTTCAGTACGGCTCCACGGCAAACGACCCGGACGGAAGCCCAACAAATGGTGCTACGCATGCCATTATCGCGCCGGCCGTTCAGACATGCTCCTCCGCGACCGACTGCGCGGTCAGCTCGCCTGCGGCACTGAAGTCGGCGACAATCACCGTGAATGATAAGCTCGCTAACGATACGAACCAGACGTCCGACACCCTTGCGCACGAAGCCTCTCACGCCAACGACGCTCGGACAAGCCCAGAGCGGTACGGTAACGAAAAGATCACGGACGCGAATGGAAAGGTGATACCTCACGACTCGCGGCCGGTCGAGCAGCGCGCTATCGCTGGAGCCACGCAGAGCAACCGCGAGGTCAGCGGCTTTAAGAAGCAGGACAAAGAAAAGTACACACAGATAGAGCAGCAGAAGAAAGAGCAGCTGAAACAGGAGCGCAAACGGCACAAGGAGAATGAGGGCAATTAATGCTTTACAGGTTTCTTCCTACGCTGGCGACCTTTCTTGCTTTGTCGACAACCTGCGACGGCGAGAAGAGAGAGCTCTCCGAAGCTGTTGCAAAACAGCGGGCATGCGAATATGTCCGGTCCCGATTGGGCTTTCCTGACGGGTACTTTTTACGAGCAACTCGGCGCGAGGATTTTGAAGATGATCTATTCGCAGCTCAGGTCAAGGTTCGAGGTCAGATACACAAGGCGGCACTATTCTTCGAGGTTACGGAAACGGGGTACGAAGTCCGGTCGCCAGATGAAGTACTTCTGCACAATAGCGTCGATGGTGTCGGCAGATGGTATGTCGCGCTCGACCCGCTGTCTGGGAACGTTTTTGGATTGAACGGATTCGCTGACCCAGTGATCGATTTCAACAAGATGGCTACTGGCGCGGAAGTCCAGTTGACCTCGGTGGATAGCGCCCGATCTTGGGCTTCCTTTTACTTGGCGGTTGGTGTTGGAAGCAGCAACGGTACCTATCTCTCACGACCGGTTGACCTTCGACGCCAGGTAGAGGATATCGCGGAGGCCTACGCCAACTCGCGCAAGCATCCGCTGGTCCCGACGCGCTGGCTTCAAGATCTGGAGAAGAGTGGCGTGAAACCGGTGTTCGGCGTTCAGATCAAGCCAGAAGGCGGAGGATTTCACGTTCAAGTAGATTCGATCGCCATTTCGACCGGGCAGACACCAGTCTTGCAGCAACTCAGCTTCAGTGTGTCGTCGCGAGGCGACATTAGCGATCAAGTGGTTGAGTCACTCTTCCCTCGAGCGTCGGCAGCCGGCCAATAGAAACAGCGGTGCCCCTGCGACGGGAAGGCCCCCTGTCACCCGCAACTGTCCAGCCCCGAAGGGAGCTGCCACGCGCAAGCTTTAGCCGTGACACGCGACCTCCCGTGACTACGTCGATGACCTACGACGGGCTGAACCGGATTCTGACCAAAAGCTACAGTGACGGTAAGACGCCGGAAGTCATCTACACCTACGACACGGGCGGCGCGACGGTGAACGCCATTGGGCGGCTGATCACGGTGCAGGCCGGCACGCAAACGTACGCACGCGGATATGACGGGCTAGGCAGGGTCATCAGCAGCACGCAATCCGGCTATCCAGCCATGGCATATGGCTACAACCTGGCCAACGCGCTGACCTCGTTCACATTCCCATCCGGCCGGCAGCAAACCGTGAGCTACGACAATGGAAACCGGGCGATGGGAACCACTGGGACGATGCTCAGCACAACCACCACGTACGCCAGTGGGATTGGCTACTGGCCCAACGGGTCGATGCAGCAGATGACAACCGGAGCACAATCGCTAGCGGCAGTGCAGCAGTATTGCCAGAACACGCGATTGCAGACCACCGGAGTTCGCGTAGGATCGACCTCGCCGTGGAGCCTTACGACGAATTGCACGGGGCCGCTGACGCCTCCTGCAGGGGACACGTTGTTCCTGGGCATCACATACGGATCGACAGGTGCCAACAACGGCAATGTATCGAGCGAACAGATCGTCACATCCAGCAGCGTCAATGTGACGCAAAACTTCAGCTACGACGCGTATAATCGGATTCTGACGGCGAACGAAATGAGCGGCAGCGTTCAAGGGTGGGCGCAATCGTATCTATACGACGCCTGGGGCAACCGGGCAGTGAATCCGAGCGGATACATATTGAACGGCGACCTGACGCCCACGGCAACCAGCCAATTCACCAACAACCGATGGGTCCCGGGCTCGGCCTACGTCTACGACGGAGCAGGAAACCAGCTGTCCACGGGATCGAAGAACAGCCCAGGCACGGTAGCGAACGCGTTCACTTACGACGGAGAGAATCGTTTGGTGACGGCGAACATCGCGAATACGGGCAACGTCAGCTACGTCTACGATGGCGAAGGCCGCAGGGTGCAGAAGACGGTAGGAACATACGTGACCAATTTCGTCTACGACGCCAACGGTCAGTCGGTGACGGAGTATTCGAACGAACAACCTACTGTCGGAGGGACCGGGTATCTGTTCGACGATCACCTGGGAAGCACGCGGCTGTTTGTTAACGCTTCGATACCGGGCACGATGCCGTTGAAGCGCTATGATTACGTGCCATTCGGTGAAGAAATCCCGAGCGGTATGGATGGCCGTGGGAGTGACTACGGCGCGCAGGTGGTGGTTCCGTCAAGCCCGGACGTGGTCAACCAGAAGTTCACCGGCAAAGAACGCGATGCAGAATCGGGCCTCGATTACTTTGGCTTCCGCTATCTTTCAAGCGCACAGGGAAGATGGACAAGCCCAGACGAGCCCTTTGCGGATCAGCATCCAGAGGATCCGCAGAGTTGGAACCTATACGGGTATGTGCGGAACAATCCGCTGAAGAACACCGATCCGAATGGTAAGGATTGCCAGAACGGTGTCTCAGCATGCGCCAATTACATAGCCGGTGGTTTCGGCGCAGTGGTCAACGCTTTCTCCAGCGGCTTAATCAATGCGCCTAATCACATTGCGAACGCTCTGATCTCGCTCACAGGTTCTAGTTTCCGAATCGGTGACGCCGTTCAACCTGCATTCACACCAGCCAACGAGGAACAACAACAGGGCGCGAATGCTGCCAACGCGGTAATGCTCGTTGCGCCTGTGGCTGAAGCTGGTGCCGCAGCGCTGGTGGAGGCGGTTGGAACTGGCACAAGGGTGGAAACCGGAGCGGCAGCGGCCACAGACGTGCCCACGTCAATACCGGCAGGGCCCACCGCGCGGCCTACGGCGGCCCAACAGGCGGCAATCAATGAAATGGGCGATGCGCACGGATGCAACACTTGCGGTACATCGAATCCAGGCACACAATCTGGAAACTGGGTTGGCGACCATCAACCTCCGACTGCCCTAAATCCACCGGGTGGCGCACAGGTCTATCAGCCTCAGTGTCTTCAGTGCAGTCGTCAGCAGGGCGGACAGGTTGCCGCTGCCGTAAAGGCCGCAAAGAAGGCAGCATGCACCACCGGCTCAAACGGGACGACGACTTGTCAGTAGAGGGATGTAGCATTGTAATGGGCAGCTCGTTTTGAGTTGGCCCGCAATGGTATGAACACGAACCAGATTCTTGAGGACCTCGATAAACACGCATCGGAGTTCAATTTTCCGGTACTGGACAACGCATACGTGGAGTTCGCAGCTACTCGTCTCACTGCCTTTCGGGGCATCCAAGACTGGCTCGTTTGCTTCGAGGTCCTCGGATTTTCGACGAGGGAGATCGCGTTTGTGAACGATCTCTACGCGTATGGCTCGTGCATTGAAAAAGGGGGCTACTTTAGCGAGCAGGTTCCTCTGACTTCCGGGGAGGAGCAGCCACTCTTTGACGGAGAGACAAACGAATGTATCGCAGACTGGAGCAACTGGTCCGTTAAGGTATATGGCCAGACAATGTCATTCTCGCCAACTCGGGAGGAGTATGCGCAGGCGGGCATTATCATAGATCGTGGCCCTGGCCCCGGAACGTTGAAAGAAATCGAGTTGATGCGGTTCCTTGTTCATCGTCTGGGCGAGGAAAGACTCTTCATGAGTGACCAGGTTCTTCTGGGCCACTTTCCGCGTTGCAGGAACCTAGCAAGGTTTCTCCAGACTACCCAGTGGCAGCATCCAGATGTGGCTGACGGGGAGAAGCCGTCCCACAATATCAGCATTCGCAGTCTGGTGATGGCGCTCTCGCAGCGGGATCTCTCGCTGTTTGTGCAGGGTCGCCCTAACACTCATTGGAGGTTTTGGGCCCAAGCCGCATAAGCGCTCGCCGAGAAATCGGTTTCGCCGGTTACCGGGCAGTATCCAAGCTCAGAAGAAAAGCCGCCTTGGCGGCTGGTGATAGGGTGACACATCACCCCGCGCGGGCGCTTCGCTGCTTGGCGGCACCGAGCGAGACCAAGGAATTTACGAGCCGGATGACGGCTTTCTGATCGCGCTCGGGTAAAGTGGCGACCATCTGAAATCTCTTCCATAGTCGTCGCGACTTGGTGTCATCGTGGATGCGCTCGACCTTGGGCGTCTTGACGCCAAGCAGTTCGTCGGTCGAGATGCGTAGCGCCTTGGCCAAGTCGATGACCGCCGGCGCCGGCGGAAATCCAGCTTCGGTCTCGTAGTAGGAAATGGCCCGCTGGGTTGTCTCGGCCGCTTCTGCAAGCTGCACCTGAGTCAACCCACGCGCTTTGCGAATGGCTTGCAGGCGTTCGCCAAATCTCGTCTCTCCGTACTTCTTTCTGGGCATCGCATCCGCGATTGTAAGAGGCATTTGAGTATCCTTCCTGGCCGCGTCTTGACAGTACTTCCGTATTACGTATACTCTCAGAGACAGTATTACACGGTCAACCAAGTCCCGAAAAACGTGTGAGACCCTCTTGACAAGATTTTTGGAAGGAGTCGATTTTTATATGGCGCGCATCCCGGACGAAGAAATCGAGCGGCTGAAGCGGGAGGTGTCGGTCGAGCGGCTGGTGAAGGCGGCCGGCATCGAGCTGCGCAAACACGGCGCGGATCTGATCGGACGCTGCCCGTTCCATGACGACCGCGAGCCGTCGCTGGTGGTCACGCCGTCCAAGAACCTGTGGCACTGCCTGGGCGCCTGCAACAACGGCGGATCGGCGATCGACTGGGTGATGCGGACGCGCGGTGTGAGCTTTCGGCATGCCGTCGAGCTGCTGAAGGCGGATCATCCGTCGCTGGCCGCGCTGATCGAAAGGCCGGTGAAGAAAGGCACCACGGCGAAGCTCGATCCGCCGGTCCGCATCGACTCAGGCGATCAAGAGGTGCTGCGCCAGGTGGTCGCCTACTATCACGAGACGCTGAAGCAATCGCCCGAGGCGCTGCGATATCTGGAATCGCGCGGCCTGACGCACCCGGAAATGATTGATCATTTTCAAATCGGTTTCGCCAACCGCACGCTGGGTTATCGATTGCCGGAGAAGAACCGCAAGGCAGGAGCCGAGATGCGCGGACGTTTGCAGACGCTCGGAGTACTGCGCGAGTCGGGGCACGAGCACTTCAACGGGTCCATCGTGATTCCGATCTTCTCGCTCTCTGGCGACGTGCTCGGAATGTACGGACGTAAGATCACGCCGGGATTGCGCGAAGGCACGCCGCTGCATCTCTACCTGCCAGGCCCGCACCGCGGCGTGTGGAACGAGCAGGCACTCGAAGCTTCGAAAGAAATCATCCTGTGCGAATCGCTGATCGACGCGCTGACTTTCTGGTGTGCGGGCTTCCGCAACGTGACCGCGAGCTATGGAGTCGGCGGGTTCACCGCCGATCATAAAGCGGCGTTTGAAAAGCACGGCGTGCAACACGTCTGGATCGCTTACGACCGCGACGAAGCCGGAGACGCAGCAGCCGAGCAGCTAAAGAAAGAACTGGGCGTCAGCAGTGCGCGCGTGCTGTTTCCGAAGGGGATGGACGCCAATGAGTACGCCTTGAAGATGACGCCGGCATCGCAGAGCCTGGCAGTGCTGTTGAACAAAACGGAAAAGCCGCCGTCGGTGGAACACAAGGACCCGGAAGCGCGCGTGAGCGGCGACGAAATCGCGATCGAGCAGGACGGCCGCCGCTACCGCATCCGAGGCCTTCAGAAGAATCTGAGCCACGAGCTGCTGAAGGTGAACGTGTTGGTATCGTCGGGCGACGCCTTCCATGTGGATACGCTGGATCTGTACTCGGCGCGCCAGCGCGCCGCCTTCACCAAGCAGGCCGCCGAGGAGCTGAAGGTGAAAGAAGAAACGCTCAAGCGCGATCTAGGCCGCGTGCTGCTGAAGCTCGAAGAGCTGCAAGACGAGCAGATCCGCAAAGCGCTCGATCCCGGCAAGCCCACAGTCGAGATGACCGAAGAAGACCGCACCGCGGCTCTCGATCTATTGAAAGAACCGAAGCTCCTCGACCGCATCCTCGCCGACTTCGAGCGCTGCGGCATCGTGGGCGAAGAGACCAACAAGCTGGTCGCGTATCTGGCCGTGGTCTCGCGGCATCTCGACGCGCCGCTGGCCGTCGTGGTGCAATCGAGCTCGGCCGCCGGCAAAAGCTCGCTGATGGACGCGGTGCTGGCCTTCGTGCCCGAAGAAGAGCGCGTGCAGTACTCGGCCATGACCGGCCAGTCGTTGTATTACATGGGCGAAATGGATCTCAAGCACAAGGTCCTGGCCATCGTCGAAGAAGAGGGCGCCGCACGCGCCTCCTACGCGCTGAAGCTGTTGCAAAGTGAAGGTGCACTGTCGATCGCCAGCACCGGTAAAGATCCATCGACAGGAAAGCTTGTGACGCATCAATATCGCGTCGAAGGCCCGGTCATGATCTTTCTCACGACCACGGCCATCGATCTCGATGAAGAGCTGCTGAACCGCTGCCTGGTGCTGTCGGTGAATGAAGACCGCGAGCAGACGCAGGCCATCCACAAGCTGCAACGCGAACAGCAGACCCTCGGGGGCTTGCTGCGCAAACAGGAGCGCCGGGAAATCATCCGCCGGCATCAGAACGCGCAGCGATTGTCGAAGCCGCTGTTCGTCGCCAATCCCTACGCTCCCGAGCTGACCTTCCCGGATAACCGCACGCGCATGCGGCGCGATCACATGAAGTACCTGACGCTCATCCGCACAATCGCGCTGCTCCACCAGCATCAGCGTCCCGTGAAATCGGTGCAAGGCTTCTCCTACGTCGAAGCGACGGCGGAAGACATCGCTATCGCCGATCGCCTGATGTCCGGGCTGCTTGCACGATCGCTTGATGAGTTGCCGCCGCAGACGCGCCGTCTGTTGGAGCTGATCGCGGCGATGGTGAAGGGCCGCGCCGAAGATTTTCGTTTTAGCCGCCGCGACGTGCGCGAGCATACTGGCTGGGGGCACACCCAACTACGCGTGCATCTCGATCGCCTGGCTGAAATGGAGTACTTAATCGTGCATCAGGGCGGTCGTGGACAATCGTTCGTCTACGAATACGACGGCCGCCTGGCGGGGTCGGAAGATCAGTTGGCGGGGTCAAAGCGGCCCCAAAACGGTGGGGTGGCGGCCCCTTGGCGGGGCAATGAAACCCGCATGAATACTGCTCCGAATGGTGTTTTTCACGAAACCGGCGAAAAACGCATAGCTACCGGTGCGTGATGTCTCGCGTCGTACGTAAGCGTAGATCCAATCCGCCGCCGGCCACGCCGCTCCAAGCGCTGCTCGAACATCTCGACGACCTGCGAATCAAAAACTACTCCGAGTACACCGTGAAGAATCGGCGCGTGCATATCGGCTTCTTCCTCGATTGGTGCGATCAGCGCGGCATCTCGGAGCCGGTGGAAGTGACGCGCACGGTGCTCGAAAGCTATCAGCGCCACGTGTTCCACTATCGCAAGAAGAACGGCGAGCCGCTCAGCTTCACCGGCCAGCACGACCGCATCGTGCCGTTGCGCGTGTGGTTCAAATGGATGGCGCGGCAACATTACATCCTGCACAATCCGGCCAGCGAACTCGAACTGCCGCGGCTGGGCATGCGCTTGCCGAAGGCCGTGCTCACGGCAAGCGAAGCCGAGCAGGTGATGCAGCAGACCAATATCCACGACCCGCTAGGTCTGCGCGACCGCGCGATTCTAGAAACGCTGTACTCGACCGGAATGCGGCGCATCGAGCTGGTTCGCCTCACGCTGTGGGATCTGGACCTCGAGCGCGCCACGGTCGCGATCCGCCAGGGAAAAGGCAAGAAAGACCGCATCATTCCGTTGGGCGACCGCACAGCGCTATGGGTCCTAAAATACCTCGACGGCGCGCGCCCGCAACTCGCCAGCGAACCAGACGACAAAGTCGTGTTTCTCTCAAACGCCGGTGACCCGCTCTCGCTCGACTACCTGACAGAAATGGTGCGCGGCTACGTCGATGCCGCCGACGTCGGCAAGCGCGGCGCTTGCCACTTGTTCCGCCACACCATGGCGACTCTGATGCTCGAAGGCGGCGCCGACATCCGCTTCATCCAAGCCATGCTGGGCCACGCGGATCTGAAGACCACTCAAATCTACACGCATGTGGCGATCCGGCAACTGCAGGAGATCCACCGCGCGACGCATCCAGCGAAACTGGAGCGCGACAAGCACGAGCTTCGGGAGAAACTGGAAGCCGAGGAGGCCGAAGACGTATGATCGAAGATATGGGGCAAGTCCACATGAGCGAAGCCGAGCTGGCGCGCGACATCGCTTCGGTGCTCGATCGGGTGCAATCTGGCGCTGAAATCGTGATCGAGCGCAACGCGCAGCCGGTCGCCGTGCTGCGGCCCGCTCAACTGAAGCGGCGCAAGCTGTCGGAGATTGTGGCCTCGCTCTCCGAGCAATCGACCGCGACCATCGATCCGGACTTCGCCGCAGATGTGCAGACCTTCATCGATCGGCACCGCGAGCCACTTCACCCACCGGAGTGGGATTAGCGGCGGTGGGAATCGTTCTGGACTCGACGGTTCTGATCGCAGCCGAACGCGCCGGGCAAAATCCTCGCGGCGTGATCGAAGACTTGCTTGCCAAGATGGGCGACACGGAAGCGACGCTCTCGATCATCACCGTCATCGAGCTGGCGCATGGGATCGAACGAGCGAACTCCACCGCACGCCAGATTGCGCGAGAGCGTTTCCTCAACGAGCTGCTGAATGAGATATCGGTGGAACCAATTACCATACCGATCGCGTTCCGCGCCGGCAAGATCGATGGCAGCCTGCAAGCGAAGGGACAGTCGATGGCGCTTGGCGATCTGCTGATCGGCACGACTGCCTTGGAACTCGGCTACGCCGTGGTGACCAACAATGTCCGGCACTTCCAGATGATTCCGAATCTGGTAGTGAAGCAGCTCTGAAAGACAAGGTGCGCATCCGTCCGCTTCGTCGCGCTGCTCCTGCGCGGAACGCCTGCCGGTGGTTATTCGATAAGCCTCCCGGCAGGTGGAAAGCCGGCGCCGCGCAGATTGCCTCTGACATAAGGGCGCGTTATCCGAAGCCGAAACCCCGCTGGCAGTCGCCGGAGGCTCCTTTTGCGGCGGCTATCCGATAACGCGGTCTTATGTCATCGGCGGGGCGCGGCGCCGGCGTCACTCTGGGTCGAGGAGAGCAACGTCGCACGCCAACCCGCGCGCGCCGTCACGTTGATCTCCGCGCTGCTCCGGTCTTCGCCGCCCGCTGCGCGGCCGCCGCCTCCCTGCGCAAACCGCGCGGCAAGGTAAGCTAGCCTGGCAGCCCCCTTTTCTCCAGTCACAGCTTATGCGGCGGTCCTCGCCGTCAAGGGTTCGCTCGCGCCGGAAATGCCGCCCTTGACTGCTCCGGGCCGCCGCAGCCCGACTATCCGTTACGAGAAAAGGTGGCTGCTAATCGGGCGCCGCTTGCGCCTTCCCACGCGCTCCCGTTGGTCGCGACCGTATATCTCAGAACTGCCGCGCTACACTCAGATGAAGCGGGCGGCTCCATGCAACTGGCTCAGGCAGCTAAAGAAAAAATGCATGCGCCTGTTTTTTCTTTAGCCGCCTCAGCCGGAACAAAAAGTGAAGGAACGAACCCAATCCCGCAACCGGACGCCTGGCTGCGGCAACAAGCTTTTTTCAAAACGAACCCAATCTCCCAGCTAGCCCAAAACTCGCGACTGGGCCATCAGCTCCCCACCGCGGTTCTTTATCAGGGCCTCGGCCCCGCTATCTCCAACACCGCAACCGGCTTTACCGATCCGGTGTACGATTCTCACGGCCGACCCCGTTGTACCGGCAAAGAACGCGACGCCGAAACCGGATTGGACTGGTTTGGTGAACGTTATATGTCCGCCTCACAGAGATACCAAGAATGACGTGAGAGGCACGATGCCGAAGTGGCCATTTCCCCGCACTCCGCGGGGTCCAGAAGCGCCTCCAGATGTTGGACTTTAGCTCGCTGGTGCCGATGTTCAACTGCTCCCCGTGATATCCTGGTGGTTTCCATACGCCTCATCCGGGCGAGAGGTTCCACCATGTCAGGACATTCAAAATGGGCGACCATCAAGCACAAAAAGGCCGCTCTAGACGCTAAGCGCGGGAAGTCTTTCACGCGCATCATCAAGGAAATAATGATCGCCGCGCGCCAAGGCGGCGATCCGGATATGAATCCGCGGCTGCGTACCGCCATCGTTGCCGCCAAAGCGGTGAGCATGCCCGCCGAAAATATCAAGCGCGCCATTCTGCGCGGAACGGGTGAACTGGAGGGCGGACAGATCGACGAAATTGTATTTGAAGGCTACGGGCCGGGCGGAGCGGCTGTCCTGGTGGCTGTCGCTACCGACAATCGCAACCGCACGGTGAGCGAAATCCGGCACATGTTCTCGAAAAACGGCGGGAACCTGGCGGAGGTGGGCGCGGTGTCGTGGATGTTCGAGCGCAAAGGCTCGATTCTGGTCGAGAAGGAAAAGGCCGGTGAGGATCAACTCATGACCATTGCCCTGGATGCCGGCGCCGAGGACATGCGCGATTCAGGCGACAATTGGGAAGTTGTTACGGCTCCCGAAGCGCACGAGCAGGTTTTGAACGCCATCCAGAAAGCCGGCATAGCGACCACGGAAGCCGTAATCGGCATGCTCCCAAAGAACCTGATGAAATTGGAAGGCAAGAACGCGCAAGCCATGCTCCGGTTGAGCGAGGCGCTGGAAGAACACGACGATGTTCAGAACGTGTACTCCAATTTCGACGTGGACGAAAAAGAGCTCGAGGCGATGGCTTAGACGGCGATGCGCGTTCTGGGAATCGACTGCGGCACCCAGCATACCGGCTACGGTCTGATCTCGAGCGATGGCCGTGCCCACCACATGATCGCCGCCGGCTCTATCCATACGAGTCCGAAGGAGCCGCTCGAAGCGCGGCTGCTCGCGATTGCGCAGGGCTTGCGTGAGGTAATTAGAACGCATTCTCCGGATTCGGCCGCTGTGGAAGCAGTGTTTTACGCTCAGAATGTCAAGACCGCACTGAAGCTTTCGCATGTGCGCGGCGTGGTGCTTTTGACCATCGCGGAGGCGGGACTGGCGGTGGGAGAGTATTCGCCGCTCGAGATCAAAACCAGCGTAGTTGGTTATGGCCGCGCCGAAAAGCAACAAGTGAAATTGATGGTGCATTCGTTGCTTGACCTGGAGACAGAGCTTGAATCCGAAGACGCCTGCGACGCGGTTGCAGTGGCGATATGCCACGCCACCCACGCGGCTTTCCGTCTGCAAGTGGCTGCACCGCGATGAACAGGATTTTTAAGGTCGTACCGCTGCTTGTGGTGTTCTGCGCTGCCGCTCCGGCCGCTCCGCGATTGTTCTACTCGAAATACTTCAAAGGCAGCGTGCCGGAATTTACGGCCATCACTGTGGAACGCTCGGGCCAGGCGACTTACCAGGAAGCTAAGGACGACGACAATCCCATCCGCATTCAAATGACCGAGGCCGAGACGCAGGGGTTATTCGATCTGGCCGAGAAGCTGGATCACTTTCAGCATCCCATTGAGTCGGGGTTGAAAGTGGCCAACATGGGGACCAAGACATTTCGCTTCGAAAACGGAACCGAGACGCACGAAGTGCAATTCAACTATTCGACTGACACCTCGGCGCAGGCTTTGCTCGAGTGCTTTGAGCGCATTGCGGAAACTGAACAGGACTTCATTGCGCTGGACCGCGCGGCGCATTACGACAAGTTGGGTGTAAATGATGCGCTGCTCTTGCTCGAAATCAGTATGGATCACAAACGCGTGGTAGCCGCGCAGCAGTTCCTGCCGCTGCTCGACCGCATCGCAAAGAACGAAAGTTATCTGCATATTGCGCGGGAGCGGGCCGCTAATCTGGCGGACGCGATCCGCAAGCCGCCGCCGGCGCAGGAAAAGGCGCAGCAATGAAGCGAGTTGGCCGAATTGGGAAAGCTGGCGTCGGCATGAGTGCCGACGCGGCACGCAGGAGTGCGTGCGCCACAATTCCCTGGCTGGTCACGATTATTCTGGTGGTTTCGCTTTGCGGCCAGGATCTCAAGCAGAGTGAACAATCCAGTTTGCAGCAGGCGCTGGGCGAAGCCGGCAACAGTCCGGTGGAATTCGTACGCGCCATCGAAGATCATTTGCGCAAGTTTCCGAATTCTCCGCGCAAAGCCGAGCTGGAGCGGGCGCTGGTGAAGACCGCGATTGATCTGCGCGACGATCCGCGGATCATCGAGTATGGCGAGCGGATTCTGGCGCGCGACCCGGACAATGTGCCGGTGCTGGGTTCCGTCTCCACGGCTCTTCTGCACAAGGGCGACAAGGCCAGCTCGGAGAAAGCACTGGAGCATGCGCGCCATTTCGAGCAATTGATCGACGCAAGCGCAAAGAACGATACGCCGCACAGTGGGCGTGAAGAAGCCAAGCGCAAAGATGAGTTCGATCGCAACAAGGCCAGCGCGCATCTGCTGCAAGCCCGCGCCCAGGGGCTGCTTGGGAACACGGCTGAAGCGATCAAGCTGGCGGAATCCAGTTACGCGACTTTTCCGAGCGTGGAAGCCGCCCGCGAGGCCGCGCGTTGGTTGTCGGAGGCAGGAAGATTTCCGGACTCGATCGCGTACCTGGCGGATGCGTTTTCGATCGCTGGGTTGAAGTCGTCCGACCCGGATGCGCCGCACGACCGCGCCATGATGGCTGAGATTTACCGCAAGTTGAAGGGCTCAGAAGCCGGCCTGGGCGATGTAATCCTGAAAGCGTACGACGATACTTCAGCATTGTTGGCTGCGCGCCGCGCGCAGTTGCGCGAGCTGGATCCGAACGCACAACTCAAAGATCCCCTGCATTTCACTCTTTCCGGGCCGGACGGTGAGAAACTACAGCTCTCTTCGTTGCTCGGCAAAGTGATTGTGCTGGATTTTTGGGCAACATGGTGTGTACCGTGCCGCGCGCAACACGGTCTCTACGAGGAGGCCAAAGCGAGATTTAAAGACACCGGGGATCTGGTTTTTCTTTCCATTGACACCGATGAGGATCGCACGCTGGTGAAACCGTTCCTGGAATCGCATCAATGGACTCAAAAGGTCTACTTCGAGGATGGCCTGCAGAGCCTGTTGCAGGTCTCTTCCATTCCCACCACCATCATTTTCGGCAAGAAGGGCGACGTGGTGAGCCGGATGAACGGGTTTTTGCCGGACCGTTTTGTGGACATGTTGACGGAGCGAATTGACCTGGCTTTGGGAAAGCCGGTGCAGCCATCCAACCCGAAGGGGGTTTCCAGCCAATGAGCGTGTTCGCTTTCCCGCGCGTCACCTGGATTGTGTTGGACAGCGTCGGGATTGGCGAAATGCCGGACGCGGCGGCTTATGGTGACGTGGGCAGCGACACGCTGGGCAATATCGCTCGCCGGCGGACGCTGCATCTTCCAAATCTGGCGAAGCTCGGATTGGGCAATCTTAAATCGCTGCCGCATGTCGATCCGGTAGAGCGGCCGTCGGCAGCTTACGGGCGCTGCGCGCTCGCGTCTCCAGGAAAAGACACCACCACGGGGCATTGGGAGATGGTGGGCATCCATCTGACTAAGCCGTTCCCTCTTTATCCACGCGGGTTTCCCCCGGAGATCATGGACGAGTTCGAGCGCCGCATCGGCCGCGGCACGCTTGGAAACTATGCGGCATCCGGGACCGAGATCATACAGGCGCTGGGCGAGGAGCACATGCGGACCGGCAAGCCCATCGTCTACACATCGGCCGATAGCGTGTTCCAAGTGGCCGCGCATGAAGAAGTGATTCCGTTGTGGGAGCTCTATAAGATTTGCGAGACGGCTCGCGAGATTTTGCGTGGACCGTTTGAAGTTGGGCGCGTGATCGCGCGTCCCTTTATCGGAAAACCAGGTGCATTCACGCGCACTCCAAATCGGCACGATTATGCTGTTCCGCCACCTAGAGGAATGCTGCTGGACCAGCTCGAAGCGAAAAATGTTCGCGTGTTCAGCGTCGGCAAGATCTTCGATGTATTTCTGGGTCACGGCATTGAGGATCATGAGAAGACCAAGGACAACGCCGACGGCATGGCGAAGACATTGGGCACATTGGACGAGCTGGACCGCGGCCTGATTTTCACGAACCTGGTGGACTTCGATCAACTCTACGGCCATCGCAACGATGTGGAAGGCTATGCCACGGCGCTGGAACAATTCGACGCGTGGCTTCCGTCGCTTTATAGCAAGCTGTCCGCGGACGATCTGGTGATTCTCACGGCCGATCACGGGTGCGATCCAACCACGCCTTCTACCGATCACAGCCGCGAATATGTTCCGCTGCTGGCATACCGGCCGCGCAAGCAGGAAGGAGTGGATCTCGGGCTCCGCTCCACGCTTTCCGACATCGGTCAAACGGTGGCCGAAAACTTCGGAACGACGATTTCTGAAGGCGCAAGTTTCTTAAGAGAGATAATGTAACTGATGCGACGCCCCATACTGGCAGGCAACTGGAAGATGTACAAGAACATCGCCGAGACCTGCGCATTCTTTCAAGAATTCAACCCGCTGGTTGCGAACTCGGATCACTGTGACATCGTGATATTCCCGACTTTTGTGAACCTCCAGGCGGCTGTGGAAACGACGCGCGATACTCGCATTGAGATTGGCGGACAGAACCTGTTTTGGGAAAAGGAAGGCGCCTACACCGGCGAGATCTCGGGCGGGATGTTGAAAGCCGTGGGCTGCAAGTGGGTTTTGGTGGCTCACAGCGAGCGGCGGCAATATTTCGGTGAGACCAACGAAGACGCGCGCAAGAAAATTGTGGCCGCGCTGGCCGCCGGCTTGACTCCCATTTATTGCATCGGCGAGAAACTGGACGAACGGCAAGCGAATCGAACGCACGAAGTTCTCGAAACTCAGTTTCACGGTGGGACGGCGCGGCTGACCATGGAGCAGTTCTCCAGGATCGTGATTGCTTATGAACCTTGTTGGGCCATAGGGACTGGAAAAGTCGCGACGCCCGAAATGGCGGCCGATGCGCATCGCTTCATTCGCGAGCAAGTTCGCAAATCGTTCGGTCCCGATGCGGCCGCGGCATGCCGGATTCTTTATGGAGGGAGCGTGAAGCCGGATAATATCCAAGGCTTGATGGCACAGCCGGAAATCGATGGAGGGCTGGTGGGCGGAGCGAGCCTGGACGCGGTTTCGTTCGCGGCTATCGTGAATTTCTAATGTCAGCTTTGCGGACGCTCCCTTCCGGTCGCGGTTCGGTAATGGCTGGTGTGGTTTGCATCAGCTCCCTGCTACTGGCTGAGACGCCGAAAGTTCCTGAGCCCTACCAGTCCATCGTGGAGCTGTCGCGCGCTGTGCCGCCGGAATTTGCCGCGGAGGCGCTGCTGCGTGTAGTGGAATCCAACAAGATCACCAATAAAGATGCCAAGCGTGACTTGGTGGAGCGGGCTTTCCGGCTGGGCGCGATGGCCAAATCGCGGGTCCGCATGCATGGCGTGGCTGGAACTACTGTGGATACACGCTCCGGCTATCTTAGCCGGGCTTACGACTTGAAATTGGATGCGCTGTCTTTACAGAGCCGCGCGGTTCGCAACATGGTGACCATTGATCCCGCCAAAGCGCGTGAGCTGTTTCTGGAAATTCCACGGCCGGCGCTCCCGCAGCTCACTTGTTACGACCCGCTGTTCTACGACGTCGCGGATTTCTATCAAGCGCTGGGCGCGGTGGTCGAAACCGCGTTCACTCCGCAGGAGCGAAAGAAGGAGGAGGATCTCAACTTCCTGCTGGACTACCTAGGCCAAGCTTCCTCTCCCGCTCAGCTTGCGCCGCTGGCGCGCGTCATCAAGAGCGCGAATATTTCAACGCAGCAGCGCGATATCTTGTGGACTAAATTCGATGGATTGCTTGAGAGCATACAGCCGGATGGCCGTTCGTTCGCATCGGCGTTGGACGACATCCGCGCCGAGATCATTCCCGCGGCCGAGGCGTCGTTCGAAAAATTTAGGCAAAGTAGTAAGGGCTGCCGCGACGATTCGCGTCCCGGCGTAACGCTGGATCTGAGCGATGGACCGGTCCACGCTGGAAAGACGCCGACGGTAGAGCACTATTGGGAATCGTCCGCAGCCAAGCAGTTGCTGGAAGGCGCTCAAAAACTGCGCTTCACGGCGGACGGGAAACTGATCCCCGACTCTGAGCGCGCGAGCCGCGAGTGGCAGGACAAGCTCACCGATTTTCTCAGCCAGCTCGGCGATTGGACTTCGAGCCAGGAGAAATCCGAAGCGGATTATTATCACGAGAAGTGCGTCGTGTACGAGGCGCTGGTGGAGTTGATTCCGCCCGGTCCGCAGCGTGACAAGACGCTCCAAGCCTATTTGGATTTCATCAGCAACTCTAGCCTGCAACGCGAGAGTCCGCTGGATTGGTTCATGCATGCGCAATGGATGCTGGAGCGAGTGAACAATTCGAGCAACGGAGAACCCAGCAAATTGCTCAGCGCGTTTGAAGGGTCGGGCAATGCGGTGCTGGTGCTCTACGCGGCCGAAGAGAAGGTTTTCGGCGGACAAGTCCCGGCTTGGGTTACGAATAGTAAGTAAAATACTTCCATGCGCAAAGTGGTGCTTGGCCTCGGCATCAGCTTGGATGGTTATATCGCCCGCACGGATGCCACTCTCGATTTTCTTTTCGTGCCGAAGGATTATTCCATGGCGCCGTTCTTTGCCACCGTCGACACTGCGCTGATGGGCCGCAAGACTTTGGATGCTGCTCTCAAGATGGGCGGCGGAAGTTTCAGCGGATCATCGATGGCGACTTACGTGTTCTCACGGACGCTCGCGGCTGGGAAACGCGATGGCGTCATCTTCACTCGCCAATCTCCCAGCGCTGTGGTCCGGCAGCTACGTAAAAGCAAGGGTAAGAATATCTGGCTGATGGGCGGCGGAGAGCTGGCCCGGGATTTTCTCAAAGCCGACTTGGTGGACGAACTTTACATCGGCATGGTTCCGGTGCTGATCGGCGCGGGCATCCCGCTGTTCCCGCCTGGATTCCCGCAGCGTGAGTTTTCTCTGGCGGAAAACAAAACCTACTCCAAGGGATTGATCGCGCTCAAATACAAGCGGAAGCGCTAGCCGGTTCGTCGGCGCGCAACGGCCAGTGGTCGGGAATCGTTGCCCTTCGTCGCTCAGCGGATGGCTTCCTGCGGCGCCGGTGGCAAACTCCGGTTAGGAGGTATTACTCAAATGCGAATCAATATTTTATGGGCGCTCTCCGGGTTGCTCGCGCCATCCCTATTTGCGCAATCCTGGACTCTGCCGCAGGGGACCACCGTTAAGGACAACGGCCCTCGAACTTACCGGTTTACGGTGGAATACAACACCGCCAATACCAAAGGCGAAACAATGCGGCGGCAACGCTTGACGGGAGAGTATACGCGCGGATTGGCGAATGGTGAGGTGATGTGGAAAAACGTTGCTGAGGCGGATGCGGACGGCCCAACGGCTCCCTTTGCAGCGCCACAGAAGCGAGACTTCATGGAGGGATTCCGGTATCGGAACGATCCCGCCAGCACTGTACAACCCGGGTTCTTCAAAAGCTTTCCCGCCATGGCGGTCCTGGAGCGCAATCTGGTTTGGGATACGGGGATGATCGAGTATTTTGGCCAGAATTCTTTCGAGCATCTTAAGCTGAATGAGCCTTATCACACGCTGTCCGACGAGGATGTGAAGATGCCGGATGTTGGCACTTTTCACAACCGCGACGTCATACTGGAATGGATCGGGCGGTCGCGAAGGAATGGACAGGATTGTGCCGTCATCAAATACCAGGCGTTCTTCAATCCGCTCGATCTCGCAGTGGGAGGGATGACTTTGAAGGGGCGAAGCAACTATTGGGGAGAGATTTGGGTTTCGCTCGACACCAAGCAGATTGAATACGGAACAATCTATGAGAGTGTGGTGGGGGAGATGAAGCCGCCTGGTCAGGATACGGTGCAGATCCTCAATATCTTTCGCAGCGGCACGCTGGAACCCCTTGACGCGAAGTAGCCATATGCCTCGACCGAAAGGCCAGTGGGTTTTCAATTTGCTCTGGATCAACATCGCCGTAGTGGTGGTTGTGCTGATCCAGATCGCTGGGAATCGAGTCTCCAGTGTCCGGGAACTGCTGCATGTCCTGGCCTACTCGCTGGTCTACGCAAACCTGACTGGGGTTCTCGGCACGCTTGTGATAGGTGGCCTTGCGCAGCGGCTGTCGCTTCACAAGTTTCCGCTGATGCCGGTGGTCGGGGCCGCCATCTTCGTGTTTATTCCCATAGGCTGTCTGATCGCGCAGACGTTGTTGATGGTGATCGGCTTGGTAATACCGCAGCACTTTTGGCCGGAATACTTCAACACGCTTCGGGTCGCATTGCCGCTGGGGATGGTGTTCGGTTTGGGCGCGTTGGTGCATGCCACATTGCGGGGGCGCGTACAAGTCATGGAGCGCAAGCTGCACGAGAAAGAAATCGCTGAAGAGCGGGCGCGCAAACTGGCGGCGGAGGCGCGGCTCAGGTCGCTGGAATCGCGGATCCATCCACATTTCTTGTTCAATACATTGAACTCCATCAGCTCACTCATTGCAGTGAATCCCGCTCGAGCGGAGCAGACGGTGGGGCAACTAGCGGCCCTATTGCGCGCGTCGCTGGATTCCAGCCAGCAACCGCTGATTCCGCTGCGGCAGGAGTTGGCGATGGTGAAGAGTTATATGGATATTGAAAAGGTCCGATTCGGCGACAAGCTGTGCGGATTTTTGGAAGTGCCGGCGGAATTGGAGGACGCCAAGGTGCCGCCGATGTCGGTGCAGTCGCTGGTGGAGAATGCCGTGAAGCATGGGATCACTTCGCAGAGTGGCGGCGGGGAATTTCGGGTGAGTGCGTGCGCGGAGGATGGCAGCGTGCGAATCCAGGTTCGCGATTCGGGTCCAGGGTTCGATTTAACGGCTGTTCGTCCCGGGCATGGGCTGGACAGCCTTGTGCAGCGTCTGGATACGTTGTTCGGCGGGAAGGCGCATCTCTACGTTTTTCGGAGAGAGGGTTATTCGGTGGTGGAGATGGTTTTGCCGCGCGTATGAAACTGCGAGCATACCTGGTGGACGACGAACCGCTGGCGCTGGAGCGCCTGCGCCGGATGCTGGAGCACACCGGTCGCGTGGAAGTTACCGGCAGCACTACGGAGCCTGAGCAAGCGGTAACGGCGTTGACTTCGGATCCGCCCGATGTATGCTTCCTGGATATTCAGATGCCGCGCTTGACCGGCTTCGATGTATTGGCGCGACTCGCCAGGCAGCCGTTCATCATTTTTACTACTGCCTACGATCAGTACGCGCTGCAGGCCTTTGGCGTGAACTCGGTGGACTACCTGTTGAAACCCGTGGATCCCGAGTCGCTCGATCGCGCTCTTCAAAAAGTGGAGCGCATGCGGGGTGCGGGTTCGTTCGCGCAGCCGGATTTACAGGCTTTGCTGAATAATCTCACCGACCTACTGCGCGCGAGCAAGACAGAGTATCTGGAGAGGATTGCCTCGCGGCTGGGCGACCGGCTGTGGTTCCTGGATTTGCCGCGCGTGACGCATTTCTACGCCGAAGACAAGCTGACTTACGCGGTGTCGGAAGGCAAGGCATACTCGGTGGACTTTGCGATTGCCGAGTTGGAGAAGAAACTTGATCCGAAGAAATTCGTCCGCATCCATCGCAGCACGCTGCTGAACGTGGACTGGATCAAGGAAGTAGCGCCGCTTCCGGGCGGAGGCTTGAACGTTCGTTTGAAGGATGCAAAAGCTACCGACTTGACAGTGGCACGGGACCGGGCGCGCGAGTTCAAAGTGCGGCTAGGATGCTAAATCAAGTTTGTTTTCGAATTGTAACGACAATGCGATAATAATTCGCTTCCTTTTTTACGCTAAACATGAGACCCTAAAGCAGGCGGCAGCCGCTTCCGTCGAATTCAAGCGGTTGTTAACCGCAAGGGAAAGACCGGCTGGTAGCTAGACAGCAGTTCCGGCACGTATTCCGGCTGGAGGATTACTATGCTACCCGATTTTTTGTTGCCTGAGAGCACCGCATGGGCAAATGGCCAGGGGCTCGCGGTCGATCTCGGATCCAAATGCGGTAAGTTATTGGTTCTTACCCTCGGTATCACCACGGTCTTGGAGCAAGAGGGCCTGGACGTATCAGTCTGGGGCTCTTCCGACGGCGAGAATTGGGGCTCGAGGGCTTTGGCGACTTATGGGCCGAAGTCTTACTGCGGTATCTACTCCATCCTTCTCAACTTAGTATCTCGTCTGGAGGTTCGTTTTGTGCGGGTGCAGTGGAGGATGCAACGGTGGAGCAAGCAGGAAGCGACTCCGATGTTTGGCTTCTATGTATACGCCGAGGAGTCCGGGGCGCGTGGAAGCGCGGCGGCGGTGGCGTAGTAACTGGCCCGATCTTAGCCACGTTCCGCCCCAGATGCAGGAAGCACGTCTCCGATCCTGAGCGCTGGCGTTATTTGATCGGTTACTCCGTTCGGAGCGCATCGATGGGATCAATGCGCGTGGCCCGGTGGGCGGGCAGATAATTTTCGGCCAGGGCCACTGCGGCCAGAAAGAGCGACGCGCCGACGAAGACCAGCGGATCGGTGGCGCTCACGTGCACGAGTAAACTTGCCGCGAGCCACGTGACCGCCAGCGCCACGGCAACGCCGATCGCCACGCCAAAAAGCGTCAGGCGCATACCGCGCTGGACCACCAATACCAGCACATCGGTAGCTTTGGGCGCCGGCCGCGTGCGTTTGGCACGGCAGCTCCTAGCGAAAGTCTGATCCTGGCAGTGCTGGGGGCGGGGGCATAGCGGTGACCGAGGCGGTCGCGGAAGTGTGGCGTCGTATCCCAGTTCCCACTGACTTAAGTGTGCATTTTAACATCGACGCGGACCACCTGGTGCTGCTGATTACGATGGCAGTTTCGGTGTGAGCACGTTGTTTTTCGGCCTGGCGCCCGCGCTGTGGGCGACTCACCCAGACTGGTGTTTGGGGCCCTTCCGCTGTTGCTTGTCATTGTCACAGTGCTGGCAACCTGGGCGCCGGCCCGGCGCGCGTCGCGCGTGGATCCGATGCTGACGCTGCGGGATGAGTGAATGTCCGAAGCTACACAGGCGGTCGTTCTTTACCGGACGGGCGGGGGCACAGGCTGCCGTCCGCCGTTTTTGTTGGCGCCAGCATTGGGACGAGAGCCTGTTATATAACCAAGGTATGCGGCACGTCGCGATTTTTGTCTTACTTGGCTTGGCGCACTCACAAGCTGCCGACGACCGGCGCGTGCCGGTGATTGTGGAGTTGTTCACCAGCGAAGGCTGCTCCAGTTGCCCGCCCGCCGATCAGCTCTTGTCCCGGATGGACCGCACCCAGCCGATTGCGGGCGCCCGCGTCATCGCGCTTGAAGAGCATGTGGATTATTGGAATTCGCTCGGTTGGACCGATCCGTTTTCCTCCTCGCAATACCGCGTGCGGCAAAATGACTACGGCCGCAAATTCCTCAACGACAACATCTATACTCCGCAGATGATCGTCAATGGGCAAGCGCCGTTTGTGGGCAACGACGCGGATCGCGCTGCTCAGGAAATTACCCGCGCGGCGCAAGCTCAAACGACATTGGTCGAGCTGAAAACATCGCCCAAAGCCAGCGATCCCGACCTGGTGGATCTGTCGGTGCAGGTTACCAACACCGCAGGCAGCAAGGCACACAATGCCAACGTGTACCTGGCGGTAACGGAGAGCGATCTTTCCACCAACGTGCAGCGCGGCGAAAACTCTGGGCGGTTGCTGCGGCACGCACCGGTGGTCCGCAGTTTCGGTGTGATCGGGAAGATCGATTCGAAAGGCTCGAGCGCTGGGGCCATCACGAATACGCTACGCCTGCCGCGCGAATGGAAGCGCGAGAATCTGCGGGCGGTGGTGTTCGTGCAGGAGCGCGATTCTTATAAGATCACGGGCGCCGCGATTACCGAGTTGCATTGAGATGGGGCGTCCAGCGACCGGCCCGGCTTTCTGTTACGCTGAATGTAGTGTTTTTGGAACCTTTAGGGAGTTTCCTGTAAATATGCCTTTGCACATCTTCGCTCTCGTTTCTCAATGATCCCTCCGAGAAACTATCCCCCCCGTCGCCCCAAAGTTCGGGAAAACGTAAATGAAGCGATTCGCGTTCGCGAAGTACGCGCAGTGTTTCCCGATGGATCTGTCGAGATTATGCCTACGCTGGCCGCTGTCCGCAAAGCGCAGGAAATGGGGCTCGACCTGATTTTGATTGCTCCCACCGCGGAGCCGCCCGTCGCCAAGGCGATGGATTACGGCCAATGGCAGTACGAGAACAAGAAGAAGCAGCACGAAGCCAAAAAAAAACAGCACATCATCCAGGTAAAGGAGCTTAAGTTCCGGCCCAACACGGATGACCACGACTACGAGTTCAAAAAGAACCACGCCATCCGCTTCCTCGGTGAAGGTAATCGCGTGAAGGCCGTGGTGCAGTTCCGCGGGCGCGAGATCGCCCACGTGGACATTGGCAAAAAGCTATTGCTGCGGTTTGCGCAGGACCTTGCCACGCACGGTTTGGTAGAAGGGCAGCCGCGCCTGGAAGGCCGCAACGCGCATGTGCTGATCAGCCCGATTAAAGCGGGCAGCGTCAAGGAAAAACCGAAGGAATCCGGGCCGGCGAGCTAGCGTCTCACGTCAGCAAGAACAGGCAGGGCACGGCCCTGCCCCACTTCACTGCACTACCTGATTGCCTGCGATATACACTGCCTCGATTGTCCGCAGGTTGCGGATGTTGACGCGGGGATCTGCGCTCAGCACGATCAGATCGGCCCACTTCCCTGCCTCCAGCGTGCCTAGATCCTTCGCGTGCAGGAATTCGGCTGAGCTTTTGGTGGCGGCCTTGATCACCTGCCACGGAGTCAAACCTGCGTCTACCATCAGTTCCATTTCCCACTGCTCGAAGTAGCCGGGAAAGCGGCCGGGGACCCCAGTGTCAGTTCCCATCCCAAATGGGATTCCAGCGTCAGCCAGGCGCTTCAGATTTTTCTGCGCCATTTCGAGGAGCCCGGCGTATTTCGGAAAATCCGGATCGGTGGCAATTTTCTTCTGATAATCCGGATCGCTCAAGGTGGCGATGGCGGCGGGCGAAACCGAGCGCGTAAAGAACGGATCGGTGAGAAACGGGGCCGGCTTCGCGTAGATGAACATGGAAGCCTCGCGCGTGAGCGTGGCCGCGGATTGCCAGGTTCCATGCTGCTTCATGCTGTCGATCAATTCCTGATCCACGGGCTGATCGCGAACGCTGTGCGCCAGCGCGTCCAGGCCAGCGTTCACCAACTGCTTCGCGTCGGCCAGGTAGAAAACGTGCGCGTTCACGCGTAAGCCGTGCCGGTGAGCATTGTCGATGATGGCTTTCGTCATCTCGAAAGGAATCTTTGGGCGATGCCCGAAAGAATCGTCCACCCAGACCTTAACGATGTCCACTTTTTTCGCGGCAAGCGCGTCGACATCTTTGGGGACCTCCGCGGCGCTTTCCAGATTGAAAGTGACGGACGGCATGCCACCTACGCCGCCCTTCAGGGTGAAGCCTTGGCCGGCTGTGAAGACTCGCGTATACGTGGGGCGCCCCGCGCGCTGCTCGTCGCGGATCTGAAAAATCAGATCCTGATCCGTTCCCAGGCTTAGGACAGTTGTTACGCCGTAGGAGGCATAGGTGCGCAGATTTTTTTCGATGTTTTCGCGTGTGAAGAATTTCGCGTTCTGCGTGAGATCCACCGTATTGCCGATGTGGCCATGCAGATTGATGATTCCCGGCATCACGAACTTGCCGTCCAGATCGATCACTTGAGCGCCGGCGGGCGGCGTCAATCGCTCGGCCGAGCCGATGCGGACGATGCGGCCGTTATCGATCACCATCGCCGCGCCGGCAACTGCCGGACCGCCGGAGCCGTCGATCAGGGTGAAGTTTTTCAGCACCTTGATCTCGGCGCAGGCAGGCAACAACAAAGTGATCAGCAGAGTGAGTATCTTCATTGGTTCAGGTCCGCTTCCAAAATGGCACCCAGGCGCACACCGGCTTTCATGAGTTGTTCGCGGACCACCTTGGTTCCATCATTTTCGTAGGCTGCCGTCAGATCGGTCACCATCGGGGCCGGCTTCTGGTTATCGCAGAAATTCTGGAGCGGGATGCCGCGATAGACCTTCGACACGGCCAGCTTGTAAGATTCCCAAGCCATTTGTTCAGGTGTGGCGCGCGCCCATTTTTCCGCATCGGCCGGTTTGATGCCGGCGATCAGTATCCCGGCGAAAACACGCTCGTCGGTGATGTTCGCGTGCTTCATCAGCAAATCCAGCTCAGAGGTATCCCACACATGATGCAGCGCGACATTTGTCTCCTTCTGCCCGTCAGCCGAGAAGTTCACGTGTTCTGAATTACCGCCGTGGTCGCAGCCACGCTCCGCGGCATGCAGAGGTTGATGAATATCGCCGACAAAATGCACCAGGAACAACAACGCCTGGCGACGTTGTGCGTCATCTTTCGAAGTTCGTAGCGTGTCGGAGAAACTCTTGATTTTGGCTATGACGCAATTGTCGTCTTTACAAAACGCCTCTAATGTCTTCGCTTTCGTCGGAACAGGGATATCGATATAGTGCCAAAGGCCGTTCGTCGAAGGCACCTCGCCCGCTAGCGACTTGCACATGACGTCGGCGGGCGTGGGATTGCCCCGCGGATTGCCGCGGATTGTATCGGCGCAGCTCGCGATATCAACGATCGAATATTTGCCGTCGACCAGCAGCTTGCGGATCTTCTCGCGAGTCGCCGGCGAGAGACGCTGCTCGGCAATGATGGCCACGATATGATGACCCGCCGATCCCCAGGGCCAGGCCGGTAACGCGGCCAGGAAGAGGGCGATCGCGGCTGGAAGGAAGCGGCGAGTCATCACTGATTCCCGGCTTTGAGATCGACAATTGGAAGGTTTTTGTCGCGCAATGCGCGATTCAGCTCCGCTAATTGGCCGTTCTTCAAGGCGTCCCAGCTGGCCATGAGCGCTGCCAGATCGCGACTGGCCTGTTCGTAGAGAGCGTAGGCTTGTGCGGGAGGTGTCCGGTCCGCGCTATCCACGACAAAATTCACGGCGCCCAGATTCACTTGGACGGCGCCAACGCCAGAGGGATTGGCAGGCGTTTGCCAACTTGCTCCGACGCCCGAGATTCTTTGCGCCTCAGATTCTACCTTCGAGACCAGTGCAAGCAGCGCGGTATCCGAGGCGTTTTTCTGCTTGATCTCTGTGATCCGCGCACGCAATGCGGCCAACTCCCTGGTTAACTGGCCGTCCTTCGCGATTTCGCTGGTCGCCTTCATCCCAAGTTCGAATTGGCGCGCAAGATCGGTGGGCGTAGCCGGGGACCGTGGATCCAGCACCACCTTCATTGGCTGCGTATACTGCTGGCCGCCGACAGTTAGCCGCACCTGATAGTCGCCCGGTATAACTTGAGGGCCGCGAACCGCCTGTCCGAAATCATTTTCAGCAGCGCCTGCTGTCTCGACAGCGCATCGCAGATCCCAGACGAACCGGTTCAGCCCAGCGCGCGCGGTCAAGTGAATGGGCGGCGTGATCCAGATATCGGCGATGGCCTGCCGTCTCCTGGCCGCGCCGCTGGAGCGATCCTTGCTGGAGTACCGGCGCATCAACTCGCCCTTCGCATCCAGTATTTCGAGCGTCACCTCGCCCGAGGCGGCCGACTTCAGATAGTAATCGACAACTGCGCCATCCGGTGGATTCGGCGCCTTGGGGATTTCTGGCGGAAATGGCGTCCCTTGAAATCCCTCGCTGTTCATCCGCATGGCGGTGGCTGGTTTGTAGAGGAACACATCGGAAGCGATGACATGTTCATCGATCTCGCGCAACGGCGAGAAGTCATCCAGAATCCAGAATGAACGGCCGAAAGTTGCGATCACCAGGTCGTTGTCGTGGATGACAAGATCCCGCACCGATACGGTGGGCATGTTGAGCTGCAAGGAGTGCCACTGGTCGCCATCGTCGAAAGAAACAAACACGCCGGTCTCGGTGCAGGCGTAAAGCAAACCGCGCCGCTTGGGATCTTCGCGAATGGCGTTCAGGAATGACGGTTCTGGGATGCCGTTGGTGATCAGCGTCCAAGTTTTCCCGTAATCGCGCGTGCGATAGAGGTAGGGTTTGTAGTCGTCCAGGCGGTGACGGTCCACGGCGGCATAGGCTACTCCATCCTGGAAGTGCGAAGCCTCGATGTGCGTGATCTTGCTCCAGTCGGACAGCCCCGGCGGAGATACGTTCGCCCAGGTCTTGCCACCATCGCGGCTGAGATGGATCGGTCCGGTGTCGCTGCCGGCCCAGATTTCGCCGGCCACGAGCGGCGATGGCGCAATGGAATAAATCACGCCGTAGCCGCGCAGTTTGGCATTCTCAACGGTCACTTCGCCAGTCGCCGTGTTCTTGTCGGCTCCGGTCAGATCGGGGCTGATCTCGCGCCAAACCAAGCCGCCATCCACGGTCTTCAGAACATATTGAGAACCGTAATAAAGAG
This sequence comes from Bryobacteraceae bacterium, assembly GCA_050011295.1. GTDB lineage: Bacteria > Acidobacteriota > Terriglobia > Bryobacterales > Bryobacteraceae > Palsa-89. The sequence goes on along the minus strand of JBEKJJ010000005.1, from coordinate 10,152 downwards.
CATGGTCCACCGGCGAAAAGACCAGCGGTGCGGTCCAGGGGAAACGATATTTTCTCTCCGAGATTTCGACGCCGAAAGCCGGCGCGGGCCATGGTGTAATGATCTGGCCCTGCCCGGTGCGTTTGTCGAAACGAGTCAGCGTTCCGTAGGTGTTGCTGACGTAGGAAATATTCGGATCATCGGGATCCGGCTGGATGTAGCCGCTTTCCGCGCCTCCCACCGAGCGTCGGTCGTATTCGGTGATCTGGCCATGATCGGTACGACTGGGCAGCACCACGGTTCCGCTGTCCTGCTGCGATCCGTAGACGTTGTATGGGAATTGGTTGTCGGTGGCGACGTGATAAAACTGCGCGGTGGGCTGGTTGTACCAGGAGCTCCAGGTTGCTCCATAATCGACGCTGATGCTGACGCCTTGGTCAGACGCTTGAATGATGCGCCGGGATTCGGTGGGATCGATCCACACGAAATGGTAATCGTCGCCGCCCGGCGCGCCCTTCAGAACGGTGAATGATTTGCCGCCGTCGGTGGAGCGGTAAATCGCTACGTTCGGCAGATAAACGGTGTCGGGATTGTTGGTGTCCACCGTGACACTGCTGAAATACCAGGAGCGGCTGTCGATGCGTGGGTCGTTCGAAACCTGCGACCAAGTCTGGCCGGAGTCGTCGGAACGGAAGAGACCTGTCGCGGAGCTGGAATCGATGAGCGCGTAGACGCGCCGGCCTTGATTCCCTTTCGCGACAGCCACTCCGGAACGTTTCCATCCGCCCGCAGGTAAACCGTGGCCGGTGATCGGGGACCAATGGTCGCCGCCGTCGGTGGATTTGAAAAGCCCGCCGCCCGGCTTCTCCAAAGGCGCATATTGACTCCATGTCGACCGGCGCGCCTGCCACGTGGTCGCATAAATAACGCGCGGATTCTCGGGCTCAAAAGCCAGGTCGGTAGCGCCGATGTCGGGGCCTTTGTCCAGCACTCGCTGCCAGCTCTGGCCGCCGTCAGTAGAGCGAAATACGCCGCGCTCCGGGTTTGGACCGTAGGCGTGTCCCAACACCGCAACATAGACAATATCCGGGTTCTTGGGATGCACTAGAATCCTGCCGATTTGCTTGGAATCGCGCAGCCCCACGTTCCGCCAGGTTTTTCCGGCATCGGTGGATTTGTAGATACCGTCGCCGGAGGAAAGTGAGGATCGAATGTCGGCCTCGCCCGTGCCGGCGTAAACAACATTCGGATCTGAAGGCGCTACTGCAATGGCGCCGATGGACGCAACATGTTGATCGTCGAAGACGGGCGTCCACACCAAGCCTCCATCGGTGGTCTTCCAGATTCCCCCGCCCACCGCGCCGAAGTAGAACGTGTTGGGGTCGCCGGGAACGCCGGTGGCCGTGATCGCGCGGCCGCCACGGAACGGTCCGATCATCCGCCAACGCAGCCCGTCGAAAAGATTGTCAGTGGTTTGGGCGAAGAGCGGAGCAACAGGTAGGGCAATCAGGCAAAGCGCGGCAGAGGAAAGACGATTCCATCGCATAAGCAGTGTAGTACTCAAGAATATCATCGCCGCGTTGTGGGAGCTTCAGACCAGGTATAAACTGAAGCTGCATGAGGTCCGGAAACGTGTTGCTCGCGGCGCTGGTTGTCGCAATAACGGCATCAGGCGCCGCGGGATCCTCGGTGTCCCGTGTGATGCAAAAAGCTCGAGAGAATCGAAACTTGCGGATCGCGTGGATGGGAACTTCGATCACGTGCGGCTTAGGGGCCAGTAGCGAATCCCAGCAGTTTCCTGTGCAAGTTAACAAGCTCGTCGAGAGGCAGACTGGCGCCAAGCTGGTTTCACGAAATTTTTGCTTCGGCGGCGCGCAATCCCTTCTTCAGGTTGTCCTGCTCAAGACCGCGGTTCTGCCGTGGAAGCCGGATCTGGTGGTTGCAGAGCTAGGAACGCTGGACGAGCTTTACGGATCCATTTCGCTGCCGTCAATTGAGGCTTTTCTCCGCATTGCCTATGACGCAGGTATACCAGTGATCGCGATTTACCCATACACGAATTACGCCGACGTTGCGAGGAGTGGACTGCACAAGCTTGGGGCGCTATACGGCGATGACGTGATCGACATGGTTACTTACGCGTCGAAACGAGGGGCCGCGCTGAATATGATTTCGAGTGATGGCTGCCATCCGAACGATAAGGGGCAAGCATTGATCGTGGATGCTTTTGAAGAACGGATGAAGGCGGGGGCACCAGGCGAGAACCGGACGAATTCGCAACCCAAGCGGATGTATGCGCCGGACCTGTCCGGGGTGGATCTTCAACCGATATCTTTGGATGCCGGCGCCGAGCGAGTGGGACCCAGGCTGTTCGATGGCCGAGGATACGCTTTAAGAATTTCGGCCGAGCGCCTGATCACCCAAACATTCCGCGGCTCGTTCATAGGATTGCTGTTCCAATATAACGGCACACCCATCAAAATCAGTTACAGGATCGACGACGGCGGATGGTCCGATGTTCAAATCGCTCCCGAGTGGTTTTTGAATTATGTGCTGCGGACGGATTTGAAAGACGCGAATCACACGATTCAATTAAGAATCGTAGCGAAACAGGGCAGGCCGGCAGTTTTGGAAGGCCTGTTCGTCGATGCAGGGATTCGCGCCGGGATAAACTGAAGCTGCATGTCCAAGATGTTTTTGCTCGCGTTGTCAATCTTCTCCGTTTGTTTCGCGCAGACCGGCCCCACCTACGCCGAGCGTCTTGGCTGGAACAAAGGCGACCGCGTACTGATCCTTCATATGGACGATGCGGGCATGTCGCACGATTCGAACATGGGAATCGAACAGGTGCTGGAGAAAGGCGCCGCGCGATCGCTGAGCGTGATGATGCCCACGCCCTGGGTCCCGGAGATTGTGCATTACATCAAGGCCCATCCGGGAACCGATGCCGGGCTGCATCTCACGCTTACTTCCGAGTGGCACGAATACCGCTGGGGACCATTAGCGGGCGCGCCCGCCGTTCCTGGATTGGTTGACCCCGAGGGCGCGCTGTGGAGCTCTGTCGCCGCGGTAGTGATGCATGCGAAAGCGGACGAAGTGGATCGCGAGATGCGCGCCCAGATCGAGCGAGCTGAACGCATGGGCTTCCATCCCACGCATCTGGACACTCACATGGGCACGGTCTACGCAAAGCCCGAATTTCTTGAACGGTACGTCGAGCTTGGAATTGAAAAACAGATTCCGGTGATGATTCCCGGCGGGCACGATACGTACATTCAGACTGGCGGCCAATCCGCCAGCACTTTGGACGCGGTACGGGCGCTGGGCGTAAAGCTCTGGGACGCGGGGCTGCCGGTGCTGGACGATCTGCACAACTCGAGTTACGACTGGAAAATTCCACCTGGAATTGCGGGCGACGATGAGAAGCTTCGCAAATGGCGGACCGAACGCTATATGGAGACATTGGCTGAGCTGAAGCCAGGCCTGACGATGGTGATCATGCATTGCACCGCGCCATCGGAGGTGTTTGCGCACATCTCAAGTTCAGGACCCATTCGCAAGGCGGACATGTTGGCGATGCTGGATCCTCGGTTCAAGGCTTTCTTGAAGGAGCATGGATTCATTGTGACTACGTGGAGTGAAGCGTTGGAGCGGCGACGTAGGGTGCAGGGATTAAAACGCTGATCGCCTGTCACATGTTCCGTGCGACAGGCATCACCGCGTATTTCCCTTTCTCCGGGATGTGAAACGCTTTCTGTGCCGGTTCGCATCTTGCGTTATTTCAAACCCAAGGTCCGGCGGAAATCGACGCCGGCGAGGATCGGCACGCCGCCATACGCCTTGAGATCGAGCAGGTGATGGTCGTTCGAAACAATGATGTCCGCCTTCCCATCCAGGGCGCATTCGAGAATTCGATTGTCGTCCGGATCGGAAGTAACCACGCGGATGGCTGTGCGCGGAACGACGATGCCATCACCGGCGACATCGCACACGCGGCGGATGGCTTTTTGTACGCGGTGGTCTTCCCATCCGAAATCGGAGCGCAGAACTCCCGCAGTCTCCTGGATTATGGCTGGCGAGACGAGCAGGTGGTATCGGCCTTCGCGGGCAGCTCGCCAAATAACCGCCGTGCGCCCCTTGGGGAACGCAAAAGAGGCGATATAGACGTTCGTGTCGAGGACGACTTTAAGACGCTCGGCGCCGGGCGCGGGACTCATGGATCACTTGGACGATATCGCGTTCCTTGATGCCGACCTTCTTCGCTTGCTTTGCTCCGTACGCCGCAAGTTCCGCGTCGAGGGCTGCCAGCTCTCGTCGGCTCGACGGGCTCTTCTTCGCGTCTTTGATAATCCGCGTTACGGTCTCACGAGGGTAGTCTTCACCGGATTCCGTCTCAGGAGCAATAGTGATCGATCGCCCGGACACTTTGAATTGGACCTTGTCCCCGCGCCGAAGACCCGCCTTTCGCCGGACGGCTTCGGGGACCACGATAGGGGCGGCGGTGAGCGTCTTGGTCATACTACGTTATAAAATCCGGTTGCTTTCAGTTTAGGGGCATTCCTGGTTTGCGTCAAACTCCTCACGCATTTTGGAACTTTGAAATTGGCTGCGATTCGCCGAACTATTCGTTCACCGGTTAACGCGCGCCCGTTTGCCCGAAGGCGGCTAGCCGAGGCGATCCGGCCTGTGGCTGTCACGGTCAAGAACAAAACACCCGTGCTTGTACCGCTCGCTGTTCAGCGCCGAGCTGGAGTTTCGAGCCAGCGGCGGTGTGATTACTGTCGCGGCGAAGCCACCGGCGACTGATGAATATACGTCCGAACAACGCCGGAGTATTGACGCAAGGTTAGCGGAAGCACGCAAGGGTCCGTACCATGGCCCGTTCGGCACCGCGGACGAAGCAGCCAAATTCCTACACAAAGAAATCCGGGCTCGCCGGACTGGTAAGCGCGGTTCCACACCCGAAATAAGTTAAGGGTGATGGGACGTAACCTTTCCCCCAAACGCCAGTAATACAGGCTGGTCAGTGGTCCAATTTGTCTCTCACGAAGGAGTCCAATTCATGAATAGCCTTTGGAACGATCTTCGATTCGCGCTGCGAACTCTTCGGAAATCCCCGGTTTTCACGGCTGTAGCCGTCCTATCCCTGGCTCTCGGAATCGGGGCTAACACCGCCATATTCACGCTGCTGGATCAGATCCTGCTGCGCCTGCTGCCGGTGAAAAATCCACAGCAGTTGGTGCTGCTGACCATCCGCGGGATCGAATATGGCAACAACTCGGGCGGAAATGCCATGTCCTATCCGCTGTATCGCGATTTCAGCGAGCGAAATAGCGTCTTCAGCGGGATGTTCTGCCGGTTCGCCTACACCATGAACGTCAGCTTCGGTGGACGGACAGAACGCGTGGACGGCGAGCTGGTATCGGGCACTTACTTCCCGGTGCTCGGTGTGGGCGCAGCAATTGGACGGACGTTCGCGAAAGAGGATGATTTCATTCCGGGCGGCCATCCGGTGGCCATGCTCAATTATTCGTACTGGAAGTCGCGCTTCGGCGGCGACCCGGACATTGTCGGCAAAACCTTAGTCGTCAATGCGCACAACTACACGGTGGTGGGCGTCGCGCAAAAGGATTTTAACGGCGTGGAGCTGGGGCGGTCGCCCGAAATCTTCGTGCCGATGATGATGAAGCCGCAAATAACCATCGGATGGGACGGTCTCAAAGATCGGCGCTGGCGATGGGCCAATGCCTTCGGCCGTTTAAAGCCCGGCGTCACGCTACAACAGGCCAAGGCATCGCTACAGCCGCTTTATCACAGCGTACTCGAGACAGAAGTGAAGGACGAGGCCTTTCGCAATGCGGCTCCCAATGTCCGCGCTAAGTTTCTACGGAATTCCATTGGCGTTCTACCCGCGGCGCAGGGACGATCCTACTTCCGCCAGCGGCTCACCACACCGCTGTGGGTGCTAATGGCGATCACCGGCGGCGTGTTGCTGATCGCTTGCGCGAACGTCGCCAGCCTGTTGATTGCCCGAGCTACTTCGAGGCAGAAGGAGATTGCCATACGCCTGGCAATGGGCGCAGGACGGGGGCGCATCATCCGGCAACTGTTGGTGGAGAGCCTGGCGCTCTCAGTAATCGGCGGGGTGCTGGGACTGTTGATGGCGATGTGGACGGACCGGCTGCTGTTGCCCTTTCTGCCGACCGATTCGCCCGAGTTGGCGCTAACATCGAATCCGGATCTGCGGGTTTTGCTCTTTACAGTCGCGGTTGCTTTTTTGACTGGCATCGTTTTCGGTCTTGCGCCGGCGCTCCAGAGCACGCGGCCGGATCTGGCTCCCACGCTGAAGGACCAAGTGTCGGGAATTGTGGGCGTGGGCGCTCAAGTGAATTTCCGCAAGGCGCTGGTTGCGGCCGAGGTAACGCTCTCGTTGCTGTTGCTGGTGGGCGCGGGTTTGTTCATTCGCAGCCTTCACAACCTAACAGAACTCGGCCCGGGCTTCCCCACCGAAAACCTCACTGCTTTCTCCATCGACACCAGCTTGAACGGTTACGACGGAAACAAAGCCAAGATTTTCTATCGCCAGTTGACGGATGAGATCAAAAATATTCCCGGGGTTCGCGATACGGGCCTGGCTGCCGTACGAATTCTGACCGGCAACGAATCGGACAGCGCGGTAAAAGTGGAGGGGCATTCTTTCAAGCCCGGGGAAGCCGCGCATCCCTACATGAATTTCATCAGTCCCGGTTATTTCGCGGCGCTCGGCGTACCGATTCTGGCCGGGCGCGACTTCCGGGGGAACGACACCGCGACCATCCATCATCCTCAATTCGACGTACCTACCGTCGTAATGGTCAACGAGAAATTTGCGAAAACCTATTTCGAGGATGGAAATGCCGTTGGGCATCACGTGGGCTTCGGCGCGGATCCGGATACAAAGACGGACATGGAAATTATCGGCGTGGTGAAGGACATCAAGTACACCACACTGCGCGATGAAATCCCGGTGCAAATGTTTGTCCCTTTTATGGCCACCCCATTTGTGAATGAGATGACGATGTACGTCAAATCAGCTCTGCCTCCCGACCAAGTGTTTTCCGCGCTGCGCGCCAAGGTGCGGGAGCTGGATGCGAATCTGCCGCTCTACAACATTCGAACGCTGGATCAGCAGATCTCGGCATCGCTCCTGACGGAACGCCTGATCGCGAGCTTATCCACGGTGTTCGGATTCCTGGCCACGCTGCTGGCCACCATTGGTCTCTATGGAGTGATGGCGTACACGGTGGCGCGGCGCACGCGCGAGATCGGAGTAAGGATGGCGCTGGGCGCGTTCCAGAAGGATGTCATCTGGCTGGTGATGCGCGAAGTGCTGGTGCTGGTGGCGATCGGACTGGTAGCGGGATTGGGCGCATCTTTAGCGCTCACCCGCTTCGTCCACTCGCAGCTCTACGGGGTCACCGCGTATGACCCGGCGACGCTCGCGCTGGCAACCCTGGGACTCGCGGCCGTAGCCTGCGCGGCCGGATATATCCCGGCCTTGCGCGCCAGCCGCGTGGATGCGATGGAGGCTTTGAGATATGAGTAACGATCTTCGCTTCGCGCTGCGGACGCTCTGGAAATCGCCGGTTTTCACTGCCGTGGCCGTTCTCTCGCTGGCGCTCGGAATCGGAGCCAACACCGCCATCTTCACGTTCCTCGATCAGATCCTGTTGCGCTTGCTTCCCGTGAAAAATCCCCAGCAACTGGTGCTGCTCACAGCGAAAGGGTTTCACTACGGCGGCAACTGGGCCGACAACGCTCTCTCGTACCCGATGTACCGCGATTTTAGAGAGCACAATTCCGTTTTCACCGACATGTTCTGCCGCTACCAAGAGCATGTGAGTTTGGGCTACCAAGGCCACACGGAGCGCGTCATCTCAGAGTTGGTATCGGGCAGCTATTTCCCGGTGCTGGGGGTGGGCGCCGCTGTGGGACGCACCCTCACGCCTGATGATGACCGCGTTCCGAACGGGCATCCCGTTTTGATGTTGAGCTACTCGTATTGGAAAAGCCACTTCGCGGGCGATCCCTCCATCACTGGCAAGATCGTGGTCATGAACGGCCACAATTACAAAGTAATCGGCGTGGCTCAAAAAGACTTCGACGGAATGGAGCTGGGCTACTCCACGCAAGTTTTTTTGCCGATCATGATGCGCGAGGACGCGATGCCGATGTTGGAGGAGCCCAATTTCACGAATCGCCGCTTGCGCTGGGTCCACGCTTACGGGCGCCTGAAACCGGGCGTGACTCGCCGGCAGGCTGAAGCGTCGCTGCAGCCGTTTTTCCATGCAATGCTCGAAATGGAAGTGAAAGAGGCGGCGTTCAACAATGCGTCGGCCGAAGTTCGCAAGCGATTTTTGAAGAGTGTCATCGAAGTGTGGCCGGGTTCGCAGGGCCGATCCGATTTGCGCCAGGAGCTGAACACGCCGCTGTGGGCCTTGATGGCGATTACCGGCGGCGTTTTGTTAATCGCGTGCGCCAATGTGGCCAGTTTGCTGATTGCGCGCGCTACTTCGCGGCAGAAAGAGATTGCGATTCGATTGGCGCTGGGCGCGGGACGCGTCCGCATCATGCGCCAGCTTGGAGTGGAGAGCCTGCTGCTATCGAGCATTGGCGGCTGCCTGGGATTGCTGCTGGCGCTCTGGACCGATCGGCTGCTGATGGCGCTGCTTCCATCCGATACCATATCGCTTCAACTTTCTACCACTCCCGATCTGCGTGTTTTGGGATTCACCATTGGTGTTTCGTTGCTCACGGGCATACTTTTCGGGCTATTTCCCGCGCTGCAGGGCACGCGGCCCGATGTCGCGCCTACGCTGAAAGATCAGGTGGGTGGGATCGTGGGCAGCGGTGCACAAGTGCGGTTTCGGAAGGGGCTTGTAGTGGCCCAGGTGTCGCTATCGCTGTTGCTGCTGGTGGGCGCTGGTTTGTTTGTTGGCAGCCTGCGTAACCTACGGGAACTTGGTCCCGGCTTCTCCACCAGCAATCTGGTTTCATTCAATCTGGATCCCAGCACGAACGGCTACAGCACCGAGAACGCCAAAGCGTTCTACCGACGATTGGTGGAAGAGGTGAACTCGGTGCCCGGCGTGCAATCTACAGGATTGGCTGGGAAGCGGATTTTGGATGGCGACGGGTGGGATTTCTGGATAACCGTCGAAGGGCACCGTCTGAAGCCGAATGAGGTACCGGATGCCTACGCGAACTCAATTAGCCCCGGATATCTGGCGACACTCGGTGTACCGATCCTGGCCGGTCGCGATTTTACCGCCAAAGACACGGCCACGGTACTGCATGAACCTCCGAATGGTAAGGTGGCCGCCGCCATTCTGGTGAACGAGAGACTCGCAAAGGGATATTTCGGCTCGGCGGGCAACGCCATAGGCCGCCACGTGATCCGAATACGAAGACCGATATGGAAATCGTGGGCGTGTTCAAAGACATCAAGTACACCAGCCTCCGAGACCAAGTTCCTGCGGAGATATGCGTTCCCTACATGACGGAACCTCATGTAGGCGCGATGACTGTGTATATGAGGACCACGCTCGCGCCTGCGCAATTTTTTGGGGCGGTACGCGCCAAGGTTCGTGCGCTGGATTCCAATCTGCCGATGTACGCCATGACAACCCTGGATGAGCAGGTTTCGAATTCGCTGCTGGTGGAGCGCCTGATCGCGAGTCTATCCATGGTCTTTGGATTCCTGGCGACGCTGCTGGCTGTAGTCGGATTGTACGGCGTGATGGCGTACACCGTAACCCGGCGCACGCGCGAGATCGGGATTCGGATGGCGCTGGGTGCGTTCCAAAAGCATGTGATCTGGATCGTGATGCGCGAAGTGCTGACGCTGGTGGCGATTGGGATCGCTTTGGGGTTGGGAGCGGCGATTGCGTTGACTCGCCTGGTGCAGGCACAGCTTTACGGAATTACAGCGTCGGATCCCGCGACGCTGGTCGTAGCGACACTCGGCTTGGCGACCGTCGCCTGTGTCGCCGGATATATCCCGGCGTTCCGGGCCAGTCGCGTGGATGCGATGGAAGCTTTGCGTTATGAGTGAAGTTGGGTAGTACGAATTAGCTGGATTTTTCCTGAGAAGCTTCGGCCCATCGGCCCACTATTGCTTCGTGGGAATAGTCC
>JBEKJJ010000004.1:0-88818 GCA_050011295.1 Bryobacteraceae bacterium | reverse complement strand
ACGGTTTTCCGATCGGGACCATGGGCGAGTTGGACCAGACGGAGTTACAGATTTACTGCAATGAGTCGCTGGTTGACAAGATCGCCGGGGTCGAGGTTTTTGCGAACACGTATCGTGTTGCGAGTGTAGATCGAGACAACCTCTGTGAGATCCTTGGGTTGCCATCATATTACTGGCCACAACCGTTGACGGAAACCGAACTCGCCTCGCGGTGGGTCGCATTGAATATGAAACCGGATCAGGAGAACTCAATTTACAAGAAATGGCTAGTAGATTTTCATCTGCAAACACCGGTGCGAGTGCTTTGAGGGTTGGTCTTCAATTCAGGTGTCACTGTTGAGTAAGGCAACTTCAGTTTTAGATTTCCGGCGATACATCATGCATGAACAGCGCTAAACTAGACCCATCGCATGGCGTCAGGCCTGAAATCGGCACACTGATCGATCAGAACCCCGCAATCCGCGGCGGACGACCGAAGATCGCGGGCACCGGATTAACGGTTCGGCGAATCGTTGGGTGGTACAAGATGGGGAATGACACAAGAGGAAATTGCCCTCGAATATCCGCATTTGACCCTCACTCAAGTGCAAGCCGCGTTGGAATACTATCACGCCAACCGCGAAGAGATTGAAGCCGATATCGCCCAGGAAGAAGTAGCAGCCGCACTTTGGGAGCGGCAATTGGCTACAGAGCCTGACGGGCGCTAAGCGAACGAGCTGGCGCCCGACCTCAGCGTCTAAGACGTTTTCAGAGATTTTTAACTCTCAAATCTCTGATCACATTCCTTTTCAGAGAAATCCTCCCTTCGCCCTCAATCACATCCGCGAAGTCCCGCTCCAATCCCCACCCACCTCAAGCTACACTCGCTTGAATGATCACATCAATCGCAACGCGCGGAATCGCGCGGCCGAAACCCAAAAACAAAAATTTCATGAACGAACCCAATCCCAAAAACGATCACGTACCATTGACATCCCCCCGCCTCTGCTTCACAATATCAACAGGCGAACAAAAGGCGAAATTACATGAACCCTAACGCCGCTCGCACTGCCTCGCTCGGATTCCGCCCAGAATCCAGGTACCGGGAAACCCTCGCCACCGGCCTCGCCTCCCTCGACGCCATCATCGAGGGTTTCCCGCGCGGCGCCATCTCAGAAATCATCGGACAGGAAAGCTCCGGACGCACTACTCTAATTCATTCACTTCTAGCCGCATCTACCTCAAACTTCGAAGTTTGCGCCTACGTCGACACCAGCGATTCCTTCGACCCCGTATCCGCCGCGGCAGCCGGAGTCTCTCTCTCCCAACTCATCTGGATCCGCTGCGCATCGAACACCGGCCACGCCCTCAAAGCCGTCGACTACCTGCTCCACGCCGGCGGATTCGGCGCCGTCATCCTCGATCTTTGCCAAATCACCCCCCGCACCGCCAACCGCATCCCCATATCCTATTGGTATCGATTCCGCCTCGCCCTCGAAAACACCCCCACCATCCTGGCGCTGGTCGAAAAGCAACCGCTCGCCAAATCCTGCGCCTCGCTGATGCTGGAAATGAAGCGCAACAAAACCGCCTGGGTCGGCGCAGCCGGCTTCGAGCTCCTACGCGAAGTCGAACTGGAAGCCATCCCCCGCAAACCAGTGCGCACACTCACGGCCCACTTCAAAGCCAAATCACTCGGATAATTATGTTCGCCTGCATCCACTCTTGCGAGGCCGATCTGTCCGCAATCGCTGAAGCCTTCTCGCCATCCTTCGAGCAAACCGCCCCCGGCACTATCGTCTTCAAAATCGACGCCCTGCGCCGCCTCTACGCCACGCACCAACAAATCGCGCAAGCCATCATAAAAAAGGCCGGCCCCGGCGCAAACGTAGCCATCGCCGAAACAGCGGACGCCGCCATCCTGGCCGCCCACAATTTCCGCGGCATCAGCATCTCACCGAACCTCCAGCAGCTCAATATTGCGACCCTCCCCATGGAGCAGGAAATGTGGGAGGTCCTGGAAAGCTGGGGCATCCACACCCTGGCGCAACTCGCCGATCTTCCGGAAACCGGCATCGCCGAACGTTTTGGACCCGCAGGAGTCCACCTGCAGCGCCTGGCTAGAGGAGCTACCGAACGCCCACTAAAAATCTTCAAACCCGAAATCACCTATCAAGACCGCATCTCGCTCGACCACCCCGTAAGCCTTCTCGAGCCTCTGCTCTTCCTAATCGCCCGCATCCTCAACGATCAATGCGACAAGCTGTTATCGCACGCCATGTCTGCCAACGAAATCACCATCCATCTGGAGCTCGAAAACAAATCGGAGCACATCCGCACCCTCCGCCTCCCAGTCCCGATGCGCGAAAGCAAATCACTCCTGAAGCTCCTCCAAATGGATTTGGAAGCCCACCCCCCACAAGCCGCGACGCAAGCCCTTTCGGTAATCATAAAACCAGTCCACCCACGCACCATCCAAGCCGGAATCTTTCTCCCCATAACCCCGGCCCCAGACAAACTGGAACTAACGCTAGCCAAAATCCGCGGAATAGTAGGCGAATCGAACGTAGGCACCCCCCAACTCCTAAACACCCACCACCCGAACCCATTCCAAATGTCCAAGCACCAGAAACCAGAAACCAGAAACCAGAAACCAGAAACCCGCCAAGCCTTCCGCTATTTCCGACCCCCACTCAGTGCAAAAATCACACTCGAGCATCAACGCCCGACACGAATCGCAAGCCCAGGCATAACAGGAAGAATCCAAACCGCAGCCGGCCCCTGGCGAACCACAGGCGACTGGTGGACAAACACCCCATGGAACCGCGACGAATGGGACATCACGCTATCCAACAGCACCCTCTACCGCATCTACCGCGAACCAAATGATCACTGGTTCATAGAAGGCACCTATGACTAGCATTAGCGTTCATTCGCGTTCATTCGCAGCCAATAATAAATACGTTGAACTCCGCTCGAGATCCGCTTTCAGCTTCCTCCAAGGCTCCTCCACCCCCGAAGAGCTCGTCACCCGCGCGGCCGAACTCAACATCCCCGCCCTGGCAATGCTCGACCACGACAATGTCAGCGGCGCCCCACGCTTCCACATGGCCGCCAAAAAAGCCGGCATCCGCGCCCACATCGGCGCCGAAGTCACCTGCACCGATGGACACCGCTATCCACTTCTAGCCGAAAGCCGCACCGGCTATCAAAATCTCTGCCGCCTGATAACCCGCATGAAGATGCGCGCCAAAAAAGGCGAAGGCGCCGCAACCCCCGAAGAACTCGCCGAATTCTCCAAAGGATTAATCTGCCTCGAATCGCGCCCCGACGCCACAATCCTCGACACCTACGGCGCAAAAAACGTATACGTCGAGCTCCAGCGCCACTTCAATCGCAATCAGGAAGCGCATAACCAAGCTCTCGTAGACTTCGCACGATCCCACAACCTCCCGCTCCTAGCCACCAACGGCGTGAGCCACGCCACTCCGCAATCCCGCGAAGCGCTCGACGTCCTCACCTGTGTCCGCAACAAAGTCACCATCCACGAAGCCGGACGCCTGCTCTCCCTCAACTCCGAGCGCTACTTGAAAGACGCCCGCCAAATGTCGCGCATCTTCGGCGACCTTCCGGAAGCCATCGCCAACACCCGCGAACTTTCCGATCGTCTTCAGTTCACCCTAGCTGACCTCGGCTACCAGTTCCCCAAATACCCAGTCCCACCCGGCGAAACCATGAACTCGTTCCTCCGCCAGTGTGTAGCAAAGGGTGAGCGCAATCGCTATTATCCAAACGCCTTCACCGCCGGCCTCTGCCGCCGCGCCCATCAACAAATCGAAAAAGAATTAGCGCTCATTGAAAAACTCGATCTCGCCGGCTATTTCCTGATCGTTTGGGACATCGTCGAATTCTGCCGATCCCAAAACATTCTCGTGCAAGGCCGTGGATCAGCCGCCAACAGCGCCGTTTGCTATTCACTCGGCATCACCGCGGTCGACGCAGTTGCGATGGAGCTGCTCTTCGAGCGCTTTCTCTCCGAAGAACGCGGCGAGTGGCCGGATATCGATCTCGACCTTCCCAGCGGCGATCAACGCGAGCGCGTCATTCAGCACGTCTACCAGCGCTACGGCCAGCTCGGCGCCGCCATGACAGCGAATGTCATCACCTACCGCGGCCGTTCCGCCGTCCGCGACATCGGAAAGGTGCTCGGCTTCTCCGAACCCGATCTCGGACGCATCGCCGCCCTCGTTCCCTCCTGGGGCTGGGTTGATCCCAAAGAAACCGCCACTCGCCAGTTTCGCGAAGCCGGCTTCTCGCCAGAAAATCCGCTCATCTCCAAATTCCTGGATTTATATATGACCATCCGCGACCTGCCGCGCCACCTCGGCCAACACTCCGGAGGCATGGTCATCTGCGAAGGCCAGCTCGATTCCATCGTTCCGCTCGAACCCGCCACCATGCCCGGAAGAGTTGTTATCCAATGGGACAAAGAAGATTGCGCCGACATGGGAATCATCAAAGTGGATCTGCTCGGCCTCGGCATGATGGCCGTGCTCGAAGATTCCATCTGTCTCATTCGCGATTCCTACCACGAAGAAGTGGATCTCGCGCATCTTCCCCAAGACGACCCGCAAGTTTACAGCGCATTGCAGAAAGCCGACACCATCGGCCTGTTCCAGGTGGAAAGCCGCGCGCAAATGTCCTGCCTCCCGCGCCTGCGCCCCGAACGTTTCTACGACATTGTTGTGCAAGTGGCCATCATTCGGCCCGGCCCAATTGTCGGAAAAATGCTGAACCCGTTTTTGCGCCGCCGCCAAGGCCGCGAAAAGCCCGAGTGCCTGCATCCATTGCTCGAACCAATTCTCGCGCGCACTCTTGGCGTCCCATTATTCCAGGAACAGCTTCTACGCATGGCAATGGTGGTCGCCAACTTCACCGGCGGCGAAGCCGAAGAGCTGCGCCGCGCCATGGGATTCAAGCGCTCCCAAGCCCGCATGCAAGAAATCGAAACCCGCCTGCGCTCCGGCATGACCACCAACGGCATCCCTCAAAAGACGCAGGAAGTCATCATCCAATCCATCACTTCATTCGCGCTTTACGGATTCCCGGAATCCCACGCCGCAAGTTTTGCCCTGATCGCCTACGCCAGCGCATATCTCAAATGCCACTACCTGGCCGCCTTCACCGCCGCTCTCCTCAACAACCAGCCCATGGGATTTTACGCGCCCGCAACATTGGTAAAAGACGCTCAGCGCCACGGCCTGCACTTCAAACCAATCGACGTCACAAAATCCGATTGGCCGTGCACCATCGAAGAACACGAGGCAAAGCTCTGGGTCCGCCTAGGATTCAACTACGTAAAAGGCCTCCGCGGACAAACCGCCCAATCAATCCTGACGGCCCGCGCTCAAGCCCCCTTCACAAGCATTCAAGACCTAGCCAACCGAGTCCCCGAACTCCGCAAAGACGAACTAAGAAAGCTAAGCGAGATCGGCGCCCTAAATTTCATCACGGAATCTCCAATCCACCGCCGCGCCGCCCAATGGGACAGCGAGCTAGCCATACGCCCCACCGGCCCACTCTTCACGACCCCCACTCAGTCCCCAGCCCCCAGCCCCCAGCCCCTTCTCCCAATGTCACCGACCGAGCGTCTAAACGCAGACTTTCACAACACACATCTAACCATCGGCAAACACCCGATAAGCTTTCACCGTGAAAAACTCAACGGCCTCGGCGTCACCCCCGCCAATCAATTAAAAAACATCCGCAACGGCTGGCCGGTCCGCACCGCCGGCTGCATCATCTGCCGCCAACGTCCCGGGACCGCGAAGGGACTGCTCTTTCTCAGCATCGAAGATGAGACCGGCGTCTCAAACGCCGTAGTCATGCCCGACGTTTTCGATCGCGAGCGCGCCACCATCCTCAACAATTCTTACTTAGTCATCGAAGGCGAAATGCAAAACATTGACAACGTCCTCACCGTAAGAGCCACCCGCTTTGAGCCTTTGCACGTGGCCGAAGAAGCCGTCCCCTCCCATGATTTCCACTAGAAATAGCCAATGCGTACCATTACGACAGCCCCGATAGTTTGCCCCTTCCCACTCATGAGGGCGGAATCGAAAAGCCTCATGCTGTGGATGGAACAAGAACATGAAGCTCACGATTCAACTGGCGGCGCTCCTTGCAATCATTCTCACTCCCGCCGGCGCCGACACAATTACCATCATCCAAGCCAGCAGTGTTGCGAACGCCAGTGCCGACCGAAACACCTGGCTCGCCGAAAACTTCGGCACTGAAGCGACGCCCGAGGCGCTTACGGGCTTCGAGAACGATGCCACCGGGAACTACACTTCCTTGTCCACTGCGGCCGGAACTTTCAGCATCGTGCCAGGCAGCCTGGTCTCTACCGGCGCTGGAACTCATACAGAAGTTTTCAGCATCCTGGACAAATCCGACACGCCCTTCCAAGGCCGCTACAACACTACTCCAGGCGGAAACAACTGGCTCGACTCCAACGACATCACAAAGCTCCAACTCACCGCCTCGCTCGATACCGTGTACTTCTTCATGACAGACGTCGACGACACCGGCGGCAAGCTGACTATTCAGACCGAGGATGGATCCACCGACAGCAACTTCACGAACCCCTCCAATGGTGATCTGTATTTCGTGGCCATCACTGGGCCGGACGCGATCGGTTACATTCGCTGGCTCAATACGTCTCAAGCCGACGGATATGGACTCGACGACTTCGGCACGGTGGAACTGCCAACACCCAGCCCAGCTCCCGTACCCGAGCCTGCGTCGTGGATCATAGCCTTAATCGCGTTGTTTCTTATCTCGGTCGTGGCACAACGGCGCGACAAGAAGGAGCGGCCATGAACCGCAATCATCTCCACGGCGCGCTGATCGCACTCTTCCCAATTCTGGTTTGCATCGCCACGGAATTCATCGTCTCAGCCACCCGCGGCGCTCCATCGAACTGCGTGATCGCCCTTAGCTTGCTCATCCTCACCGTTGCAATACGGATGGGCGGTCAGAAGCAGCCCGCGCCAGTGTTATCCCCCAGAGAACGGCGGGAATTAAGACGACAAGCCCGGTCGCGCTAGCCACCGTTGCCGCCGCTACGTTCCGGTCGATCAACACACCCGCCGAATAACTCGAGAGCGACATCGTCAAAACGCTCAGCGCCCACTCAGCCGAGAACACTCGCCCTCGAAATCGATCTTCAGTTTGAAGCTGCAGCAATGTCGACGAAAAGACCCACAGCGTAGACCCACCTGCATGCCCCAATATGATCCCGGCACATGCTACGGCAAGCCCGCCCGCGTGTCCCAACGTCAGGTAGCCAGCCGCCGCTGCCAAGTAGCCAAACAGAATCCCGAGCCGCATCCGGTTCTTCTTACCAACCGTCCAATATCCACTCACCACCGGACCAATAATCGCGCCCACTCCCCGGCACGCCATCAGCAAACTCATTCCCAGCATCCCCGCCTGTCGATGATTGAATCCCGCGCGATGAATCGGAAAGATCCGTTCGCCGAAAATCGGAAGCAGCACCCAATTGGCGCCCATCAGTCCAAGCCCGGCTTTCACCAAGATAGTAGTTCGCAGCCTTGGATCTCGCCAGACATATCCAATGCCTTCCTTGATCGGCGAGAAGTCCGCGAAATCCCGCGGTTTCAGGGGCGCCCGATTCTCAGCATGCGGCTCACTGAACTTCATGCGTCCAATCAGCAGCGCGGAGAGGACAAAGGACACTGAATTCAGCACGAACACAAAATCGCGGCCGAAAAAGGCGGCTAACACACCACCCACCGCGAATCCCATGGCGAAGTTGAACGACCAGGTTGTGGACGAAAGCGTATTCGCGACCATCAGTTCGGATTCGCCGGCGATATTCGGAATCACAGCACTGCGCCCCGGTTCGAACAGCGCCCACAGAACCGTTTCCATGAAGAGCAGCGTATAGAGCAGCCAAACCATGTGCGGCCCGCGCACCAGCAGCATGCACAATCAATCCGCGAAGATCATCACTTTCTTGCGGCTCAGCCGATCATTGATCACTCCAACGGCCGGCGAGACGAAGAACTGCGGTAGCACCTGCAGAACGAACGCGAGGGCAACAGACTTGGCACTGCCCGTGTACTCCAGCAGCAGGCTGTAAACCGCGACTGCGTAGAGCCAATCGCCTTGCTCGCTGATGATCTGCGCAAACCACAGCAGCCGGAAATTCCGGTTGGTTCGAAGCAGGCTTACGTAGGCCGCCATTTCAGGCTGGAGTGTAAAGCCCCATCCGCTCTTTCACCAACTGCACGGTGGATTTGGCGATAGGCGCAACCCGCTCCGCTCCGTCTTTCAGGACCCTATCCACGTAGCCTGGCTCCGCCATGATTTCGCGATAGCGCTTCTGCAAAGGTTCCAGGTTGGCGATCACCATCTCGGCAACTTGCTTCTTCAAGTCGCCGTAGCGCATGCCGTGGAAATGTTCGCGCATCTCTTCGTTCGTCCATCCGCTGAAAGCCTGGAAGATATTCAACAGATTCTCGACGCCGGCTCCCAGTTCCGCGAAATCCACGGCAGGTTTCGAGTCCGTGGTAGCGCGCATAATCTTCTTGCGCGCCTGATCGATGGGGTCCAGCAGCGCGATGGCGTGGCCGGCTCCGGTAGCGGACTTGCTCATTTTCTTATCCGGCTCATCCAACCCCATCACGCGCGATCCGACAATCGGCAGATGCGTGGCGGGCATCACGAATGTTTCTCCGTAGAGTGAATTGAACCGCTGCGCGATATCGCGCGTCAGCTCCAAATGCTGCGCCTGATCGTCACCCACGGGCACAATCGCGGCCTGATAAAGCAGAATATCGGCCGCCATCAGTACCGGGTACTGAAGCAGTCCGTCGCCCACCGTTTCCTGCGCCACCGCTTTGGCCTTATATTGCGTCATGCGTTCCAGCCAGCCCACTGGAGTCACGCAGGTCAGCATCCAAGCCAATTCCGCATGTTCCGGCACCGACGATTGCGCCATAATCGACGATTGCTTCGGGTCCAGACCCACTGCCATAAACAGCGCCGCAGTTTCCACAACTTTCGATCGCAGCTCGGCAGGATCCTGATAGACAGTGACGGCGTGCAGATCCACGATGCCCCAAATGCTCTCGTAATCGCTCTGGATTTCCACCCAGTTCTTCAAGGCTCCCAAATAGTTACCAATGTGCAGATTGCCCGACGGCTGAACACCGGAGAAGACGCGTTTTTTCATCGATTGATATCCATGTGTTTGACACCCATGTTACCGTAGGGTGAAGTCGCAGCTTGCCCACCGAAGAAAATCTCACGATAGAAAAACTCGTTTACGGCGGCGATGGCCTGTCCCGGCTCGAAAGCAAAGTCGTCTTCACGCCCTACGTTTTGCCCGGCGAAAAGGTGCGGGCGGAAGTAGACCGGATCAAGAATGATTTATGGCGTGGCCGGCTGTTGGAAGTGTTGGAGCCCTCGCCAAATCGTGTGCCCGCTCCGTGCCAGTATTTTCAGCGCTGTGGCGGCTGTCATTACCAGCACGCGAATTACGCTTTTCAAGTAGACCAGAAGCGAACCATCCTTCGCGAAGCTCTGCAGCGCGTTGGCAAGATCGAATTCGATGGCGAGATTGAAGCGATCACCGACGAACCATGGAATTATCGCAATCGAGTGCAGCTCCACATCCAGGAGGGAGCTATCGGTTACTTCGAGCATGGCTCCCACAAACTGTGCGCGATCGATCAATGTCCCATCGTCTCTCCGGCGTTGAACGCGGCGATTGCGAAACTCGAAGGCAACCTAGGCCGGCTCAGCGCCACCGTGGAGCTGTTCACCAACGAAACAGAAATGCAAGTAAATGTTCAGGACCGCGTGCCGCAGTCAATCTATCGGGTTTTCGAATCGTTGGGAACCAGCACACCGATTGACTACGATGGATTCCGCGTCAGCCGCAATTCATTCTTTCAAGTGAACCGGTTTCTGATTCACCAATTGGTGGACTGCGCGATCGGAGAAGCTGACGGAGAATTCGCAGTCGACCTCTACGCCGGCGTCGGCCTGTTCGCCGCGCGATTGGCCGAGCGCTTCAAGAAAGTCGCCGCAGTGGAATCCAGCGGGAGCGCCTTTCGCGATTTAGAGCATAATGCAAAAGGCATTGCTGCGGAGAACAAGACTAGCGAAGAGTACCTGACGACACTTACGGAGAAACCCGATTTGATTCTCGCCGATCCACCACGGGCCGGCTTAGGCAAACACGCGGTGAAGGAATTGGCCCGTATCCAAGCGCCGCGTCTGACGATCGTATCCTGCGATCCTGCTACGCTCGCGCGTGACTTGCAAGGATTGCTAGCGGCCGCCTATCGGATCGAGAAGATCACGCTAGTGGATTTGTTCCCACAGACGTTTCATATAGAAACGGTTGTGCATTTGCTAGCCCACTAAGATTTCGCTCGAAACGCCTCTACCACCGCCCGGCCCTTGCGCATCAGCAGCTCAGCCAGATTCAGCAGAATCGCTAGCGCTAACAGACCGGGCCACAGCCGCAGCGTGGAAGCCTCCGACCGGCCGGCCGTATCGAAGACTTGCTTCGGCGCTGGATTGAAGCGTCCACCAGTGAAATCCGAGATAGACCGCAGCAGAAATTGGTTGGAGCCGTAATCCAGCAGCTCCTGCTCCTGGCGATAGTAGCCAACCTCGGGAAACGCGTGCGATTCGTCCAGCGGACGAATCCGGAACAGACCCTGGAGTTGGCCGATGTGAATCTTTCCGCGGTATGACTTGCCGGCCAGCTTCGCCAGCGGCAGCGGATGCTGAAAGCCATTCGGACCAAAAACAAATACGGCCGGTAACGTTTTGGGCTCCTCCACATCTTTTCCCAGCACGTAGTTCACGACGAGATCGCCCGACGCGCTATCGAACTCCGCTTGCGCCTCACCAGCCTCCGCGTGGGGCAGCAGATCGCGAAACACATTGGTCCAAAGTTTGTCGAAGCCTTTCCAAGTGACCCAATCCGCGGCCCAGCGGCTCTTGGCATCGGAAGTGAATACCACCGCGCGCCCCAACCCATATTGCCAGCGCACCAGCAAAGGTTCCTTGTCGTCAATCTTGAGAATGGTGTCCGAGCTGGGCTTGGCGATAAACCGGATATACCCCTTGAGCGCGGGCGCCGACTCAATGCCGACGCCATCCAGAATCTCGACGTTCTTTGCAACGATCGGGCTCAGAGTTTTCTCAACTGCTGTTGAGCCGGTGTGCTCCATTACGTCCTTTAGAAGAATTTGCTCGAGGCCGGCCGGCTCATTCAGAAAGTACGATTTGCCGCCAGCCGTTGAAGCCACTTTTTCGAGGTAAGCTCGGTTGACGTCTTGACCCAGACCAACGGTTGAAATAGTGACGTGCTGTGCCAGCGCCTCTTTAGATAAATCCAGGCTGTCGCCTTCTTCCGAGATCCCGTCGGTGAGAAGCACGATGTGCTTGAACGTGGCTTTGGACGGCAGCACTTTGCGATAGGCTTCGGCCAGTGCGGGCGCGATCTGAGTTCCTCCGTCAGGCACGATGCCTGAGATCAGCCGCTTGATTAGCGATTTGTCTTCGGCTCTACGCATCGGCACCGCCCATTGGAACGAATTATCGAAAATCAATACGCCGACCTGATCGATGGGTCGCAGATTCTCCACTACGCCGATCGCGGCCAACCTCGCCAACTCGATCTTCTTGCCCTCCATCGAAGACGACTTGTCGATGATCAATATGACGGAAGTTCCTTCGGGCGATCGCGGCGGAGCGAGCTTGGCCGGCAGCGTGCGGTCAAGGGCGTCCTCCACTTTCTTCGAATCGTTATAGTTGTTGCGCTCGCCCGCGATCACGAGCAAACCCCCGCCCTGTTTCACGAACTTCTCGATTTCGTCTTTTCTTGCCACGCCTAACGACTCGAGATCTTGATTGTTGAAAACCACCAGTTGATAGTCGGTCAGGACGCCGTGCGCGGGATCGCCGGTACGGTCCACATCAAATCGGGCGGCCGCGAGCGTTTCCATCAGATGTTTCTCGCTGCCTTCCGGATCTTGCGTGATGAACAAGACTTTGGGACGCCGCAAAGTTACTGCGCGATCGAATCGAATCTCACCGAGATTGTCCGCGCGAATCAAGCCGGACAGATTGAGCGCTCCGGCCGCGGTCAAGCTGGCATGCACGCGAATCTGGTTGCTGCCTTGCTCCAGCGCCACGCGGTTCGATCCGAGGAGTTTTCCTTCCGCGCTGATGTCGACCGTTCCAGAGACGGCTTTTGGCGACGACACGTTCAGGTCGACGGGAAACTGCTCGCCGGTGAATGCCAGCGTGGGAAGGCTCACCGATTCCAGGCGCAGATTGGGCCGTGCCCGGCCGTCTAGCGCGAAAGTATCAATAGGAATACCGAGGTGCTGGGCCTGCCAAGCCGCCCGTGTGATGCTGCCGGCGTTTTCATTTCCATCGGAGATCAGAACCAGACGGGGCACCAATCCGGAAGGAAGCGAAGTGACGGCCTCACTGATGGCGGCTTCAAGGTCGGTCGCGCGGCCAGCTTCACCCGAGGTGTATTGCAATCGCCAACCGCCGTTTTGCTCGGCTGGAGCGAGATTGCGAACGGATCGGGCAAACGGAAGAACACGAATCCAATTCCGGCCGCGGGCTTTTTCCAGAGTTCCGGCCAGCTCGGAGGCGCGCGCGAGATCCTGAGAGGAGACGCTGGCCGAAGTGTCCACAAGTACGGCCACGGCCATCTTGGTTTCGGGTAGTGTGAGCTTGGGCTCCGCAAGCGCGAGGATAATGGCAACGAAAGCGAGGGTCTTGAGAGCTAGCGCTAGCGTTCGGCGAGTGCGTCGCCACTCGAATAACATCCAAGCTAGTGGAAGTAGTAGAAAGGCGAGGACCCAAGCGCGTTCGAACGTCATGATGGCCTCTCAGTCACGGCACCGACTCCCTTACGGTCGCGGCTCGGTAACCCTCTCGACGTCATGACGCTTTTCTCCAGAGCACGCTGCGCGGAGCAGTGGAAGCCGGCGCGGTGCTGCGCTTGCGTCCATATAGAATCCAGTCGGCGAGCAATCCCAGTCCGCCCGCGATGGCCAGCCATTGCCAAATGTCGCGCGAAGCAGGTTCCGATGGTCCGCGGCCGGGAAGGCCGTGCTTAGCGGCCGTCGGCGACCAGAGTACATCACCCGGCTGCGGCAATGTCATTGAATAAACCAGCTCGCGATCGCCGGTGAGGACGCGCACAATGCCGGGCGCGCCGGCGAAAAATCGCAACGTCCGTCCTTGTACAGTAAACGGAACAGGCTTCGCCTCCTCGGTAACCACTCGGACGCTGGATGGGTCGGCTTCCGATTCCAGTTCCACATCCACCGTGCCCACCGTGCCGGCCGTCAACTCCCAGGAGCGAAAAATGTCGGGAGCCATCCAACGAAGAATGTTGGCAAATAAGAGGGGAGTTGCCAGTTCATATTTCATGCCGGAGCGCACCGGATGAAATCCGAAGACGACAGTTTTGTGCTTGCCGGGGCGAGCGACGATCAAGGGGCCGGCCTCGGATTCAGCCACTGGAATGTCGTCGCGGTCCATGCGGAAGATTTCAGCGCTCGAAAACTGCAGGTCCTTGGTTCGTAGGCCGGCGCCGAGTGGGTGATCCGCGTTCCAACGTTTTAGCTTCACGTTCTGTTCCGTGCTTCGAACTGCGATCGGCGATTTCCCTTGCGGAGGCTCGATCCAGATGCTGTCCGTAGAGGGCGGTGCTGACGGCGCGAAATGATCCAGCAAGACGATGCCGGTGGACGTTTTGGGATCGTACGCTGAAACTGGCTGGAACGTCGCTTGCACTCCAGAGATGGCTGTGAACACGGGCCGCAGCAGCTCTGGCTCAGCCGAGTAAACGGTCACTGGCAGTACGCTGCGTGCGGGCAGCTCCAGCACCGCGTGATCGTCCTGGCGAAAAGCATCCTGCATGAACAGGCGTGCTTCCAGCCAGCCTCTGGCACGAGTCTTGAAGTGGAACGCGGCGTTCTCTTCGGCGCCAGGCTTAAGATTGAAACGCTGCGTACCTACTGGCGCGCCTCCGAACTGCACGGCCAATGGCACGGATCGAGGCGTGGTGCCGTAGTTCTTCACTGCGACGAAAATATCCCAGGTATCCGGATCGGTGAGTGACCGGCGTACGCTAACTTTGCGCAGTCCGCAATGTTCCGTGGGACTTGGAATCGCAATGAAGCGGAGATTGGCGGGCAGCGCGAGCGAAGGGTTCTCGTCCGCAGAGACGCGGCCGGCGCCCACGAACACAATCTCGCCCGCCTGTTGCGCGCGGATTCTTTGGGCTTGCTTCGCGAATTCCAGCGCCGCGCCGATATTGAGTTCCGCTCCGCCAGGTTGAGTTTCGTCGATGGCTCGCCGGATCTTGCGGCGGTCGGATTCAAATAGTGTGGCCGGGGTTGCGAGCACATCGGCGCGAACCACCATCACGCGGTCACTCGAAGGCAGCAGCCTGACGTAATTCTGCGCGGCCGAGCGGGCTTGGTCGATCAAACGAGCTTGGCCGGAGCGTGCGTTCATCCAAGCCGAGGCATCTAAAATCAAAACGTGATCGCGGGCCGCGCGTGCCGGAGATCCCCATCTCAGTTGCGCGATTGCCAGCAGGAGCAGGAGCAAGCTCAGAAGTTGCAGAAGCAGCGACCAGGGCTGCTGGAGTTTGCGCCGATGCTTCAACACCGGCGGTTTTTCAGAAACGGCGAAAAATCGCAATGTCGCGACGGTGTGTTTCTTCCGCAATCGGTCCAATAAATACAGGGCTACCATCACGCCCGAGAGCGAGCCAAGTAGCGCTAGAAACTCGGGCAGGCTGAGATTGAGGAAGAACATGCCGGCTCTACTGGATTCCTCCGGAGCGGGCAAGCGGACCGAAGACAGCTTCCTCAATTGCAGTTGCGGTAGAGATGCCCACGTAGCGGCCGCTGTTGCGCAGTCCGATGCGTTGGATTCCCTTGGCGTACTCGTCGAACGCGGCGGTATAGTTGGTGCGCGTCGCGGCGTCGAAGCCGATTTCGAGAGTTGTGCCGGTTTCGGCGTCCGTAAGATCCAATTGGCCTTCCCAGGGCGGCTCCCGGTCTTCTTGTGACCAAACGTGCAGCAGCATCAGCTCATGGCCGAAGTCCGCCAGGAATTGCAGCGGCCGTTCGCAATCGGTGTCGTCCAGAAAATCGGAAATGATGATCAGCAGGCCACGTTGCGGATATCGCGAGATGAATTGGCGCGCGATTTGAAAATAGTTCGTGCGGCCGGAGGGTTTCAGATCCTGCAGAAAGTTCACGGCGGGAATGAAGCGGTGACGGCCGCCTCCAGAAATAAAGGAGTCGCCCAAATCGGCACCGAAAGGTTGAATGCAGATGGTATCCAATCGCACCAGCCCGACATAGCACAGCGCGGCCGCAAGCTTCCGCGCGTAGTCAAACTTTGAGACGTGTCCGGTGACCATGGAGTTGCTGCAATCGAGCAGGAGTCGGACGGGGATGCGGGGTTCTACCTGGAACATCTTCAAGAATAGCTTTTCCAGGCGTAGGTATGCCCGCCAATTGACGGCCCGAAGGTCGTCACCGTGATGGAATTGGCGATGATCGAGAAACTCCTGGCCGGGTCCGGCGAAGTGCGAGATGTTGTGGCCGCCTACCAGGCCGGGGAACGACTTCTGCCACTGAATCGCCAGCCGCTCGAGTTTCTCCAGAAAGACGGTGTCGATCAGAGGGGTTGGTTTCACAGGACGGCCGCGGCGCTGACGTGCTCGATGATCTGGGTCAGGATGGTCTCGGGCGTTTGTCCATCGGCATGCGCGTCGAAATTCAAAATAATGCGGTGACGCAGGACGGATGGCGCGATTTCACGGACGTCATCGGTGCTTAGATTCAACCGGCTGCGCATGAGCGCGAGGACGCGTCCGCATTCCACCAGCGCCTGCGCGCCGCGGGGCGAGCTTCCATAGCGGATATATTTATTGGCCAGCTCGTGCGCATATTTGGTTCCGGGTTGCGTGGCCATGACCAGGTTGATGGCAAAATCCTGGACGTGCTCGGCGACCAGAACTTCGCGGCATGCGGCTTTCAGTTGCATAATGGCGTCGCGATCCACCACTTGCTCAAGCTGCGTTTCGTCGCGATGAATAGTGCGCTCGATGATGCGGTTGAGATCGTCACGCGAGGGATACAGCACCAGGATCTTCATGAGGAAGCGATCAAGCTGGGCTTCGGGCAGCGGATAGGTGCCTTCCATCTCGATGGGATTCTGCGTGGCCATGACAAGGAAAGGCGCTTCCAATTCATGCGTGGTGTTGCCGCTGGTGACAGTGCGTTCCTGCATGGCTTCGAGCAGCGCCGATTGGGTTTTGGGCGTGGCGCGGTTGATTTCGTCGGCGAGCACGAGGTTGGCGAAGATGGGCCCCGGCTGGAATCGCAGAGCTTTCGCGCCGCGATCGTCGGACTCGATGATCATGCTTCCAACGATGTCGGCGGGCATGAGATCGGGGGTGAACTGAATGCGCGAATATTTGAGATGCAGGACGCGGCCGAGCGTTCGGAGCAGCGTGGTTTTACCGAGGCCAGGGACGCCTTCGAGCAAAACGTGGCCGCCGGCGAGGAGGCAGATGAGAACTCCATCGACAACTTGTTGTTGGCCGACGATGATCTTACCGATTTCATTGCGCACCTGATCGAGGTAGCCGGTGGCGAGCTGGAGAGAGGAGTCGGTACGCACCTTTTTATTTTAGCGGTAGAGGGGTGACAGGGTCTTGGGGTTTGGCGGGGAAGAGGTTGGAACAGCGTGACAATGGGGCGCGAAATTTTCGAATGATTGTGATCCGAATCCGGACGTGGAGCCAGGACCCACCCGCAGAGCGAGCGGGCGTTTTCCAGCCAAGTGCCTCGGAAGTTGGCTCCGTACTTGGCGATACCACTTTTACCGTCTAGGAAAATCCCTTTCCAAGAAAGCTTTCTGCGGTGCTCCTACTGCTCAGGAAGCTTGAAAAGTATCTCGACTTCCGTGGTTGCCTCCCACGTTCGGCCACGCGAAAGCGCAGGTCGATATTTCCACTGTTTGACAGCTTCAACTGCCGCTGGAACCAATTCGGGCGGCCCTTCTATGGGCTTAACGTCCTTCACGCTTCCGTCTTTCGCAATTGTTATTTCCAGAAGCACGCTTCCTTGTACTCCTGCGCGCTTTACAGCGTCGGGATACTTCGCCGGAACGCGCTCAATAAGTAGCCTTGCCGCTTCGTCGCTTTCGAGTTTTAATCTCACTGGCACCGTAATTGTCTGACTCGATGTTGAGGCCACCTGGCTAGGCGACGGGCCAGCGCCAGTCAGCGGTTCTGCCGGTCGAGAAGTGTCGGGCCGAAAGGCCTCAGCGACCTTGTAGCGAAATTGATCCTCGCCTTTGATCAACAGCAGCTTCCCCACGACTGGCGTCACAATGTCCGGAGATGGTTCGAATTTCCATGTCGAAATACTGTTGATGAGCACCCGTAGAGAAGTTGATTCCGACCCTTGAAGCGGGCGAATGTCTCCTACTTCGCCCGCCGAGTTCAGCGTGAACTGGAGCACCACGGTTTCATCCCCCGCCTGACTCACCGCCTTAGGCATACTGCCGGATTTCAGCTTCGGAGCCTTTGAAGCAGTCGGCAAGTCAAATACGACCGGACCCGCGCCCCATGCTTTGGGGTTCGGTGCTTCCCGAAAACCGACTTCAACCCGGATTCGCACATCAACCGGGAAACCGTCTTTGGTCCCAGGTGCAAAACGCCATTTCTTGACCGTCTCGACGGCCTCTTCGTCCATTCCGTAGCCAACCGATCTTACTACTTGAATGTCGCGGATGCTCCGGTCGGCCTGGACGATCAGTGATAGCAACACATCGCCAGCTGCGCGCAGTTTAAGCGCTAGCTCAGGAATGCGAGGTGCAGTGCGCGTGAGTACCTTCGGGCTGCTAACACCATTTCCGACCGCGTAGGCTCCATCTGATTCAATCTGCCCTGACGGCCCTGGCGCTGGACCCTGAGCTCTGACGCTCGACAGAAGCGTCAGCTGTAGTCCAAGGCCCGCGAAGGCTCGGCGGAGTCTCCCCGATTGAGTCATGATTGCTCGATTATAAAGCACCTTCTATCGGATTTGATCGCTGGAACCGCGAAGTCGGCAAGGCCCCGCAGGTTCCGAGCGGAGCGTGATAGGCGGGGCTTTGCTCGCATGGGGCAACCGATCCTGCTCGAAGTCCAGCAATGGGAACAAGAGATTCTTGAGTATTTGATTTGGGATCTGGAACAACCAGTGGCGGCTAGGGACGCTTACCCCGCTCTTTCATCACTTCCAACACGCTGGTGATTGCTTCTCGGACGTTTTCCGTCAATTCGTCGATGGTTTCGCCTTGTGAGTAACAGCCCGGCAAAGCAGGAACCTCCGCCCAGAATCCGCCTTCTGGCTCCTGATCTATGACGGTGGCATATCTCTCCATGCTCCAATTTTCGCACGGCTTGTGCTGCGCGACTGAATTTGCGAAACGTGTCAAGGAAGTAGCTGCGCTCGTGGTAGCGCTTCCTTCCGGTCGCGGCTCGGTTACATGCGTCGGATACACCAGTCGTTTGCACGAGTCGGATACAACCGTCAGAGACACTCGTCGATCCACCCGCCGGAAGGATACACATTTGGCTCGCGTTCCGGTTCGGGCTATGGCTTCGAGGGCTTAACTAATTCCATCAGATGTTTCGTTCGGGCCGTGGCGGCTTCTTTTACCGCGCAGTTTACTGCCTCGGCGATTGCATGCTCCAGGCGCGAACGCTGTTCCTCTGACAGGGCCGGCTCGTGAATCTTGACAGCGGTTACGCGGACGCTCGTGTCCATGGTGATCGAAACGATGCCTCCGGCCGACGTTGTGATGGACGCGGTGGCCGTGTCGGTCGCCAAACGCAGTATATGATCATGAATCGTTTTTTCATCCAGGCTCATCTTTGCACCTCCAGATCACTTAGCATTTGATGGTGAACTCGATGTCTACGTTCGGCGTCGGCGCCACGCAGCCCGCGGCGTTTAGTACGAAGTTCCAATTGCCTTGCAGAGTGGGCGGGGCGGCGAACGCGTGCGTGGGCTGAGCTTGAG
Source organism: Bryobacteraceae bacterium (assembly GCA_050011295.1). Taxonomy (GTDB): domain Bacteria; phylum Acidobacteriota; class Terriglobia; order Bryobacterales; family Bryobacteraceae; genus Palsa-89. Next base: position 69,664 of record JBEKJJ010000004.1, on the reverse strand, counting down.
AGAGCACGATTCCTGCGACCCCTGGCCCGCTCACGGTCCACTGGCTGCCCGGCGGGACGTTGCTGAACACTACTTTCAGATTGGTCACCAGCAGATTTCCGGACACGTCGTTCGGCGAAAGGCCGAGACTCGCCGCCCAGTGGCCGCCCTGGCAGGTTGCCAGCTGAGTGATGGTCCAAACGTCGCCCGTTTGGAATCCCTGCACCTGCACACTCCGGCTGTCCTTTTTCACGCTGCCGTCCACCGGGTAGGTGTAGGTGACTACAAGTTCGAATGTCGCCGGTCCGTGACCAAGCGTTACGGGCTGAGTGCCCGTGAGCGAACCGAGAGCGACGGTCGTATTCGGTGGGGAGATTACTAGCGTGGCCAGGGTGCCGGGCGGATTCTGATCCGCGGTCCAGTTGATCTGCACTTGCGATCCCGCGCAGGAGCGCAGAGGCGTCACCGAGAATGCCTGTACCAATGGCTGCACAACTTCGAGGCCTCGCTGAAAAGTGAATGGCGTGCTGAAGATATTAGCGCTGCCGTTTTGCGACAGAGTGCTGAGAGCCTTGCGCCAACGGAACAGGACGCCACCCGGTCCGATGGGGCTGAAGACCATTTCCACCTGCGGCTTGGCGAGGTTATTGCGCTGCCCCCAGTGCGTTGTGGCTCCCGCGTTGATAGCGTCTTTTTCTAACGCGGCCAAGAGCTGCTCCGTCCCGAGCGCGCCCAGCAAGCCCGCGATCTCCATGGAACATGTGGCCGGCCACTGCTGCATTCCGATAAGCGCCGCGGTGTTTTGCATGAAGCGTAGGGACACGTAGCCGGTGAATCCGGCTGGAGTGCCGCCGGTCAAAACTCCTTGACGGAGCTGTTGGACACGTTGGATCACGTCATTAACGTAGTTGACCAAGACAGGGCTGGAGGCGTCGAAGAATACTTCCAAAGAGTCGCCGACGTTGGAGCATCCTTGGTCCAGATAATCGTGCGCGTCCAGGATGGCATAGCTGACGGCCGTTTTGGAAGCGCTCAGGAGCTGATTGGCCAGCAGGAAATCGGATACCAGCCGCAGCAAGTCGTAACCGAGGGTACCGTTATTTATGCACCAGTCGACGAAACTAGTTAGCGCCTCACCGAACGACGCCGGACCCGTGGGAAGCTGCGTCTTGAGCGCCTCGAGCGCTGCAATTGCCACGATATCTGCGACCAGAGTGGTACAAGCGAGCCCGACACCCCAGGCACACGCCAAGCCCAGCGGAAAGAGGGCGGCCACAAGCGGATTGATGGCTGAATCGATCCCCGCCTGGAGAGGGCTGGATGAAGAGCATATGTTCGAGAAAAATTCAGAAGCGCCGAGAGGATGCGAGTGGCCGGCGTTAGCGCCGCAGCGTTCCTTCTGCCCGAGGTAGGGCGGGTTCGGAGGATGGGGGGTTGCGGAGGCGAGTGGGGCTGTGTCGTGGTTGGCGATGTAACAGCTGTGATCGTTGCCGCTCGACTGTGGGTACGGGTTGACCACGACCTGGACGAAGCGGTGGGCGAAGTTAGGAGAACTGGGGTTGCTGATCCAACCCTGGACACTCGACCAGACGTCCTTTGAGGAAGTGGCCACGAGTGCGTATTGCCGCACCACGCGCAACACCACGGAGTAGATAATTCCGAAGCGGCCGGCTCCAACGATGACCGAGTTGAACACATCCGGGTCGCGAATCACTTTTATGCCGGGGTAGCGCGCAGCCAGCAGCACATCGTCCACCACGTTTGTTACGGTCGGGAGTCCAGGTCCTTCCAGTGGACGTTCCAACCAGTATTGCGGGGCGTGAGCGAGCGTGCCCTGTGGCGCGACGAGATGGATGGCCTGCACAAAATCCGCAATGGGCGGCAAGCCGACGTCGCCGCCGTGCGTGCCGGTGGAGAAGGCTCCGACGATGGTCTGGCCTCCGGCGCCGCCCAGGGTCGCCATGGCCCAGGGGCCGGTGTAATCGTGATTCGGTTGAGGACCGAATCTGGTTCTGACGACGTGGCTGAGAGTGCGCGGATCGTTCGGATTCTCGCCGTGATCGAGCAGGCAGTAGAGTTGGTAGATTCGCGTGCCCGAAAGGACGTGGTAGAGATAGAACGGATTGTTCGGAAGGGGCAGCTGGGTGGGATCGTTCGACGGCATCACCTGATCGGCGAACCATCGGACTGCCGATGGAGTCATGCAGTGCGGGATCACATCGTAGAGGGGCGGACCATCCAAGGTAGGTTGGCTCGGATCATCGGGGTCTGAAGTCTCCACGATGAAGTCTTCTGTTACCGCGGCGTCGGAGAGAGCCCAGTGGCTGCCGGATGCTCTCACTTGGGGTTTGGGTAACGGTGAAGACTCGGCTGTTTCGATCACCGTAACGACGTCAGCCAGCGAGCCTGGATAGAAGCGCTCTTGGGGCAGAGGGACTCGCGCAGGCTTGGTGGGATCGTCATGCTTCCTGCGCCACGGATTCTGATTGCTGGAGACTGCCATGAAGGTCCTCCATGACCACTTGTCGCGCCAGTTGCTCGGTCAATAGTACTGACCTAGCTGGCGGATGTCAATGCACGGAGCCGCTTCTGATATGATCGGCGATCATGCCGTTGCTTCGATCCTGCTTGGCTCTTGGCGCATTGATGTTGTTTGCGATTGCTGCGGATGCTTTTTATTTAGGGACTTGGAAAATTGATTCGGCGGTCGTCGCGCCGTGGTGGACAGAGCGTGCGAAACCTGATCCGGCCGAGATGACGGGCTTGGTGGGCAAGACGTTCGTTGTGAGTCCGACGGGCATTTCGGGGCCGCGCCAGGTTGCTTGCAAAGGCCCGAAGTATCAAGTGAAGGAATATCCGGCCGACATGCTTTTTCAGGGCATGCTGGGGGAGATGCATGAGCGCGACAAATCGGTGGATCCGGCCAAGGTGGCCGCGACGCTCGGGTTTCGCGGGTCAAGCTGGAAGACGCTCGAGACTGGATGCGGTAACGAAGTGGATTTCCACTTCATTGATGCGTCGACGGCTACCTTCGGTCTCAATAACTATATTTATACGTTGAAGAAACGCTAGCGGGCGGGAGCTTCGAGCGGATCAGAGATTCCACCCGGTTCCACACCTTCGGGTCCGATTCAATTTCGATGTGAGGTTTCATGAATATTCGCGCGTACCATGGATATCCGTCGCAATTGATCGGATTATCTTTGTAGTCGAATCGAAAATTCCCCAGGATCTGGGTGCTTAGCGGGTCGGCGGCCACAATTTGCCGCTGGCCGTGAAGCAGACGGTCGAGCTGGTAGAAATTGATGGCTTGCGCTACGTTCGCCGGAATGAATTTGTCATCCTTGCCCGGCTTCGAGACGCTGTCCACTTGAATGGTCAGTAATATCGGGACGCTTTCTTTCCGAAGAGTTCGGGCCAGGTTGACGGCTTCAGAAGCTCCCCAGCTATGTCCCTGACAGGCGTCCATCGTGGTTAGTGTCGAGCAATCGAGTGAATTCTTGAAACGCCTGATGCCATCGAGATCTGCAATTCTCGAGCTTTGTAATTCCGCAGGTTTCGGGATCCGTTCCGCGGAGCACAGCAGTTCGTGGGGTGCTGGAGTCATTCGTGAAGTCCAAGAAGTATGCAGTGCCGCTGGTTTCTGTGGCCATACTACATCCGTACTTTGGAGTGGCAAGATCGCCGAGTCTGGGAGTACGCGCTCGAAGCCGGCGGTGATTGCGGCGGAATTGGAATTCAATAACGTCACCGCGGGCGCGGGGCAGTGAGAAATGCACCGGCTCAGTTAGCGCGCAGGGCTGCCATGGGGTCGATTCGTGATACTCGCAGAGATGGCAGATAACCTGCCAGGCCGGCGACTGCCGCGAGCGCGATCAGCATGCCGGCGAATGTCGGCGGATCGGTAACTGTCACGCCAAACAGCAGGCTGTTCAGTGTGCGCGCGAGGATCCAAGATGTTATGCCGCCGATGAGCATGCCAAGTCCCGCGAGGCGCAAGGTCTGCAGCATGATGCGTGCCCGCAACTCCGACGGTGAAGCTCCGAGCGCCATGCGAATTCCCAGTTCGGCCGACCGCTGGCTGACCGAATAAGAGATGACCGCATAAATCCCCAACGCGGCGAGAATCAGCGCGAACGCGGAAAATCCCGCGAGCAGAAGAACCACAAAGCGCCGCGGCGAGACGGCTTTGTCCACCAATTCCTGGAGAGTTTTGAATTCGTTTGTGGATAGTTCCGGCGCGATGGGATGCAGAGCGGTTCTAATGGTGGAGGCAATGGCGGCGGGTGGAAGCTGAGTGCGAATCACCAGGTACTCCGCGCCAGACTCATCCCACTGGGAAACCGGAAAGTACAATTCGCAGCCGGAGTTCTGTTCAAGCGCGCGGTGACGGACATCACTCACAATGCCGACCACTTGGCGCCCAGGACCACCGGTGCCTTGTCCCATCACAATTTGCCCGAGGGCATTCTGGCCAGGCCAGAGCGTTCGCGCCAGTGTCTCATTGATCACAGCCACAGGCTGGCTGGATTGCGTGTCCTCGGCCGAGAAGGCGCGTCCCGCGAGCAAACGAATCCCCATGGCCTGCAGATACCCGTCACTAACGATGCGGATGAAGCCTTCCGGATAATGGCCGCGCTCGTAGACCTTGCCTTTTGCCGTTATGTCCCAGCTACGATCGCCAGCCAGCGGAAGCATATCCGTTAAGCCCGCAGCGCTGATTCCGGGCAACGATCTTACGCGGTCAAGAATCTGCTTGAAGTAACTCATCCGCTCGGATTGGGACGTGTAGCGTGCATCGGGATCGATGCGTAACGCTGCAGCGCGCTCCGGTTGAAATCCGAGATTCACTTCCAAAACATTCAGAAAACTTCGGCTGAGCAGGCCTGCGCCAACAAGGAGGACGCAAGCGAAGACGATCTCGGAAACAACGAGTGTGCTACGAATCCAGATGTGGCGCTTGGTTCCGGTGGACGAGCGGCTGGTGTCTTTCAATGTGTCGTGCACCGAAATCGAAGGAACCTGCAGCGCCGGAGCGAGGCCGAACAACAGACCGGTCAAGATCGCGATCACCAGGCAGAAGACGAGCGACGAGGCGTCCATTGTGACGGTTGACAGCAGCGGGATATTGAACGCGCTCAGGCCGGCCAGCAGCCGGGTCCCTGCGAACGCCAGAATGATCCCCAGCAGCGCGCCGCAGCATGACAAAGTTATGCTCTCGGTCAACATTTGCCGAATCAATCGGCTGCGGCCCGCTCCGAGCGCGACGCGTATAGCCATTTCCTTTTGGCGCGTAGCGCTACGGGCCAATTGCAGGTTGGCGACATTGGCGCACACAATCAACATGACGATGCCTACCGCCCAGGCCAGCACCAGAAGTGCGCGCCGCAAGCGTCCGGTGACGTGTTCTTCGAGTGTGGTCAGGATGGGGCGAAGAGTATTCCGGTCCGGATGCTGTTTTTGAATTTGATTCGCGAGAATCTTGAATTCGGCGCGCGCGGTTTGAATGCTTATGCCGGGCTTCAGCCGTCCGATGACGGCCAGCGTGTTGCCCCAACTGTTGGTTTCCTGGGTGAGCGGCATGGGTTGAAACAGATCAACGTGATTGCCGGGTGCGAACACCGTGCCGAAGTCGAAGGATGCTGGCGCGATTCCGATTATCGTGACCGGGTGGTCATTGACAGTGATCGTTCGCCCGAGAATATGAGCGTCCGAGGCATACCGCCTTTTCCACAAGCCGTAGCTCAAGACCGCCGTCGCAGGAGCGTTCCATTTCGATTCATCCGCGGTGAAGGTTCGGCCCAACACGGGACGGACATCCAGCATCGGGAAGAAGTTTTGGGAGACCAGCAGACTGCTCAAGCGTTCCGTTTCCCCATCTCCGGTGATCTTGGCGTCGCCGGGTTGAGAAAACGCAAAATACGCCGCAAGATCGGTGAAGGACTGATTCTGTTTACGGACATCCAGAAAATGTCCCACCTGCGTGCTCCATTCCGAGATGCCATCGTCCGAGAGATTGTAGATCCACACCAGCTGCCTGGAATCTTGTAACGGCAAAGGCCGGAGCAACAAGGTGTTTACGACGCTGAATATGGTGGAACTGGCGCCCACGCCCACGCCGATAATCAGGATGGCGAACGCGGTGAAGCCGGGGTTTTCCCGCAATGCCCGGAATGTGTAGCGAAGATCCTGACGCAACGTATCGAGGAACGGTAGCGCACGGATTTCGCGATGGGCTTCGTGCAACTGGTGGACGCCGCCCAACTCGATCCGGGCCAATCGTTCCGCTTCTTCGCGCGGCGTGCCTCGGAGGATGTGATCCTCAGCCAGGAGTTGGATGTGCGCCTCGAGTTCGAACTCAAGGTCACGGTCGAAATCGGCGCGCTGGAACACGGCGCGAATGCGGCCAATTAGTCTGTGAAACGCGCTGAGCATGGGTTATTTTGGTCCTTCCCACTGCAGCAGGCGGGCGATGGTACCGGCCACACGTTGCCAGTTCTCAGTCTCGGCGGCGAGTTGTTTCTGGCCGGCTTTTGAGATGGAGTAGAACCTCGCCTTTCTGTTGTTCTCCGAAATGCCCCATTCCGCTTTGATCCACTTCTTTTGCACCAGGCGGACCAGGCAGAGATAAATGGTGCCCTGATTCACCTGCAGCGCTTCTTTGCTCACCTGCTCAATGCGGCGGGCGATGCCGTAACCGTGCAGCGGCCCCATGGCCTGCAGGGTTTGTAGCACCATCAGATCGAGCGTACCTTGCAGGATCTCAGACTTGTTGTCCGGCATGTCACCTCCTGTGGGTTATATAGAGGAGTGTAGCATGATCCCTGTGGGATGTAAAGAGGAGAGAGCGAGTCGGCGGGAAGGCATGCGGTAGGATAGCAGCAGGGCGTATGGGGTCCACTTCTTCCTCTCCCAGACCGGCTCATCAGCGGCTGACGGATTTGCGCAACGGGCTGCTGAGCTTGCACAAGACGCTGCTCGACTCCGAGCGCGCAATATATGAGAGAGATATCGCGCGGATCAAATCAACTACCGATTTCTTGAAGCTGGTGCTGTATGATCCGTGGTTCAACTGGCTGCATGAGTTGTCGGAATTGATTGTGTTGATTGACGAGACACTGGACGCAAAAGAGCCGCCGGACGGAATCACGGCCGATCGCCTGATCGCGCAAGCACAGGAATTGCTGACGCCGAATGAGGCCGGGCGAGGTTTCGAGAAGCGCTATTTTGAGGCGCTGCAGCGCGATCCGGACGTGGTGCTGGCCCACGGGAAAACGCGCAAGCTGGTGGAGAGTTTGGGATAGCCGCTTTACGCCGGCTGGCGTTCGGCTGGTTGTCGTTCGGCTGGTTGTCGTTCAATGGTCAGGTACATGGGGCCGGCGCCCAAAGCCAGCACCATCCACCAAGTGAAGCGGCCGGGCTTGTTGATGACGTTGTAGGCGACCTGTTCTCCCTCGGCGACGCGAAATTCGACTGTTTTCTTGACCCAGGTATTATCAAAACGAAGCTCGTGATCGCCGGGGTCGATGGGACGGGTAACTGACTCGCCGTAGAGGAGAACGGCGAACGGTTCGCCATCCAGCTTGACGATTACTTGGCGTTGCTTTACGTCGGCGGAGGAAGTGCGAGTCACTGTGAGGCTGGATTCCACTTTATTTATTTTGGCAGGTCGGGGACCTGCCCCACGACCTGCCCCACGGCTATCAACCGCAAATTGCTACGCGCGCTTCTTGTGACATGGATTCGATCTGGGCTTGAAGGCCGTCGCGCAGCTTGACGCGCGGAGTGTAGCCGAGGATCTCGCGGCTTTTCGAAAGATCGGCGCCTGTGTTGCGGACATCGCCGGATTGGGGGGGGACGCGTTCTACATTGATGCTGCAGCCCGAGATTTCTTCCACCAACTCGATAGCCTGATTCATGCTGACTCTTCCGCCGCCGGCGACATTGAATGTATCGGAGTGGGCGGGAACGTGGGCGGCCAACGTTAAGGCATCCACGGCATCTTGGACGAAAGTGAAATCGCGCTGTTGCCGGCCGTCTCCGAAAAGTACGAATTTCGATCCGGTAAGCGCTGCCTGGATCAATCGATGAAACGCCATGTCCGGGCGCTGACGGGGACCGTATACGGTAAATAGCCGCAGTGTGATTACTTCCATGCAGCCCTGCTTCGCGTATACCGAGCACAATTGTTCGCCCGCAAGTTTGGTGATCCCATAGGGTGAGATGGGATTGGTGGGATGGTCTTCGGCGACGCGCTCCACTTCAGTCTCGCCATAAACGGACGAGGAGGAAGTGAACACGATGCGCTTCTGGCTTTCAGAACGCGTGGCCGATTCCAAGAGGCGTTGTGTAGTCAGAACATTGTGCCGAAGGTAATGCTGGAACTCGAGCCCCCAACTGGTTCGCACACCGGGCCGTCCGGCGAGATGGAAAATCAACTGAGCGTCGTCAACTAAACGCTGCTTTATTTTCAGAACTTCGCTGTGAACGAAATCAAATCGCTCCGAGGTGCACAATCGATCGAGGTTTCGGAGCTTCCATTGAGGATCGTAGGAATTGGTCAACGCGTCGACACCGGTGATGTGATGCCCATCTGACAGCAGGCGCTCGCACAGATGCGATCCGATGAAACCGGCGCAGCCGGTGACCAAAACTTGCATCGTCATGAGCTTAGCACTTTATTTCAGTTGCATTAATCTTCCACGACATTCTTTTCGAACTCTAGCCGGTAGGCGCGCCAGCGGTCCCATTGAAATTCTCCCGCGTTCTCGATGCAATCCACCGCGCAATAGGCCATGTGCAGAGCGTGATGCGCGTTGTCATGCGCGAAGAGTCCCTGACGGCCGAAGGTAACCAGATTTTTAAATCCCTGGGCCCAATCATCGAGCAGCGTGAAATCGTCTTCGAACCCGCGCTTATATATTGGATACGCGTGGGCCAGTCGACGGGTGAGCACCTGGAGCGGCGGCGCACGGAGCGCAAGGCCGGCGGCGCTCAACGATTGAGAAACCAATTCGCCCAGCTCGGCATCGGTCTTCGCCCAGGTTTCTGATTGCGGATCGCACGGCAGCTCGGCGCAGAGCACTGTTCGATTGCGTGGTTCGCATGTGGCGCTGTAATTCTTGGGTTCCGACAGCCTGGAGATCGGGATTTCTTCCTCTGGGAAGTAATGCGCGTCAAACTCGGAGAAGTGGTCTTGCTCCAGCACCAGGTAGATCAGGATCATGCCACGGAACCGCATTCGATCGGCGGCTTCCATGATCCGTGGGTGCGGATTTAGGCAGCGAACCAGATGGTTGATGGGCAGAGTGGACAGCACAAGTTGGCAATCGAGCGAACCGGGTGATTCTGCCGATTCGTAATTTATGCGCGAGACTTGGCGTTCGTCGTGGTCGATTCCTTTGACGCGCGAGTGGAACAGGAACTCGGCTCCCTGATCTTGCGCGGCGGTGCAAAGACTCTCGAACAGTTGGCCGTAGCCGCGGCGCGGATAGTAGAAGAAACGCTTTCCCGAGGTCTTGCGGAGCATTTTGGCGGGTGTGTTGGCGGATACGCGGCGGCGGGCTTGAACCGGCGATAGCTCGGCGGGATCCAATCCCCATAGCTTTCTGGCGAAAGGGAAATAGAAGTCGCGGCAGACGGTACGGCCCAATCCGGCTTCCAAGACGGATGCGAAGCTTTCGACGGCGGGCTTGGGGACGAATCGTTTGCGCAGCACGTCGGCGGCTGCGCCGAAGATAAACGATTTGGGCAGATGTAAGGCGAGATCCAGAGGGCGGAGCGGGAAACCGATCCAGCGATTGCGCAGAAGGATGCGGCCATGGCGGGGCCGCTGAAGCAGATCGTCACCCAGCAGCGCTTTCAGATCGGCCAGTACGCGAGGATCGCAAGTTGGGTGCAGGCGATGGCTGCCGTAGTCCACGCGAATGCCTGAGATGTCGAAGCTTCCAGCGTTGCCACCTGGTGAATCGCGCTGCTCGAAGACAACCACGCGGTCGAGTTTTCGTCGCGCGGCTCGGAAAGCGGCACCCACGCCCGCGGGTCCCGCGCCCAGGATCGCGAGGGTCATGCGGGACGAGCTCCTAGCAGGTAGAACAAGGGCGCATGCGTGGCGACGACCAAGTAGCTGAAGGTGTGTTCGAAGAAGTGCGTGCAGACGACGGCGGTCCAATCGCTGGACTGGGTATGGTGTCGGGCGCCGGTCAGGAGGACTCCGGCGGCTAGGTACGCGGAGAGCAGCACAAATATTAGGAACGACTTTGGATTGAATGTGAAGCTCGACGTGGGAGAGGCAATTATTGCGATAGCTAGGGGGATTGTCACTAGCGTGTGAGTGAATAGCTCGCGGGCCTGGTGGCCTAGGTAACGCGGGTCGATAAAGGATGCGCTGCTGATGCCGAACACGATTGTTAGTGCGGCGAAGACGACCCAGGCCGCGACTAGAACGCGGTTGTACTTGATTGGTACGAAGATTAGTGGCAGCAGCATCAATGCGGCTTGGCTGAGGAAATGGTAGTGCCAGTGGCTTCCATAGACCATCGGTGCATCGTCGCGTGTGTGAAATTGAAACAGATACAATTCGCGAGATTTTGCTCCCACGACGATTACTGCGTCGAGAATCAGGCAGACCATGACGAGCTTTCCGAATGGGCGCAGGGTGGGGGAAGGAAGCGCACAGAGCATCGCGCCGGCTACTGCGGCGCTGAGCAAAAGGTCCAGCGGAAGTTCGCCCAGGGCGTGGTCGAAGTAGAATATGGTGCCGAGCAGGGTGTGATGCCCGTCTTCGTGCACCACCACGTTCCATGGCCCCGCAGTGCCGTGGTGTATGCAGAGGATCACAAACGCCGTGCTCAATACGGCTAGCGGAAGGTAGAAGAGGCGCCTCACTTGGTCTGCGCCAGGCTCGCAAGTTTTGAGATGCAGCCTCCAACCAGGCTCCCTGTGATGAGGACGGCGTCCCATGCGAGCCCTACGCTCGCGGCCGCGGCGGGGTCGGCTCCAAAAGGCGCTAACAATGCTGGGAGCACCAGCTCGCGGCTGCCGATGCCTGCCAGCGTCACGGGAACGAATCCGGAGAGTTTGGCGAGTGGCCAGGCGAACAACCAGGCTCGAGCGGGCAGATGCAGTCCGCATCCGACTCCAAGCCAGGCGCTGAGTGCGATGAGCCCCGTTTGCATGGCGAGGCTGAGAGCCAGGACCGCGAGCGTTAGCCAAGGACGATGCCATGAAGCGATGAAGGCGGCCACGTATTTTTCCGCTCGGCCGCTGATTCTTCGACGGAGGAAGAAGACAGCCACGCAGACGAGAATTGAGGCGCTGAGCAGGACCACTAATACGAGTTGAACGAGCCGCTGACCGGCTCCCTGACGGTCGCGGTTGGATAAGGCTGCGCCTACCAGGAGAGCTAGTGCCACTAGGTCGATTATCCGGTTAGCTAATGTTCCGGATACTAATTGCTCTGTCTTTCGATTCCGCGAGACGCCCAACGCGATGGTCACCACATCGCCTCCGATTACTGAGGGCAGAAAGAGATTGGCGAACAGTCCGCCGAAGTAACAACGGACGGCTTCGAGAAAAGTCAGAGGCGCGTCCGGGCGGCTCACCATCAATTGCCATTTCAGGCTGCCCAAAAAATGCAGCGATAGATATATGGGTAAAGCGGCGGCGATTGTGGAGGGCGGAATACTGGCCAGGGCTTCCACCAGCTTGTGCCTCGGGAAAAACAGCGCGAGCGCGGTCAACAGAAGCACGCTGCCGATGATTCGGATGGCTTGTTTTTTTCCGGCGGAACGGGGAAGCGCGGCGGCTGTGGTCATCGTTTGGATTGGCGGAGCCGAGCGTTGCGCCAGGACACCAGGGCGATGCACCAGATCAGAATGCCTTCCAGCAGAATGATACCGGCCGAGAGAGAAACGCGGGCAGCGCGAAGATCCACCGCGAGAATTCCGAGGCCCGCCAGAATCACGAAAGTTGCTATCGGCGCCAGGACCCGCATGGGGCGGAAAAGCATCACGGTGCGCAGAATCAGGAACGCGAAACTGACCGCGTGGAACGGCTTGATTTTGGATCGGCCGATTCGTTTGGAATAATCGATGGGCACGTAGGCCACCGGATATCCGCAGCAGATCATCGCGAGGGTGATGGTGGTGGTGAAGGAGAATCCGGACGGCAGAATGCCGGCAAACTGCTCGACCCGCGATTTCCGAATCACACGCAGGCCGGAATTCAAGTCTGGAATCGCTTCGCCGGTTAAAAATCCAGCAAATTTGCGAAGCAGCCATTTGGCGGGACGGCGAGCCAGCGGATCGCGCACATGGCTGCCGATTCGTGCGCCCACTACCATGTCGTTGGACTGCGTCAGTTCCAGCAACTCCGGAAGCGCGGCGGCTGGGTACGTGCCATCGGCATCGATGATGGCTACCCAATCGAATTTCGCGCGCGCGATGCCCGCTTTTAGCGCGGCTCCATAACCTCGATTTGCTCCCAGGCGAATCACTTCTGCGCCGTGCCCGGAGGCGAGCTCGGCTGTAGCGTCGGTGGATCCGTCATCCACAACGATGATTTCGTATTTCCAGCCGGACGATTTGAGCGCATGCTCGACGGCATGCAGGCCTGCCGCGATCCCGCCTTCTTCGTTGTAGGCCGGGATCACGACTGTTACCGCGCGCTCTGGGAGCATCCAACTAGCGCGCCTTGCCGACTACCGTAGCCGGATCGGACATGTCGGCCAGCGCCAGCACTTCGTAATGCGCGTAGTTGTAGACGGGCGACATTGCGAGCAGCAGGTCCAGCTCCTCATTGGATTTGACATTGTAGATCCAGGCGCCGCCGTGCCGGCCGATTAGATGATAGCGGCACTCCAACTTTCCATCGGCTTCCAGTTTCTTGGCATAGGCAGGCGTTTCGGCGACGGCCTTGATGACATCCGGGCCTGGGCGTCCCGTATCCAGATGCCAGAGCACGAGAAATTTCATGCGTTTCTCCCTTTCTTAATTCGGAAATGATAAACCAGGGCGCCGGCTGCAACCGTCAGCGCAGCCACGGCGGAGACGACTGGACGGAGCTGAATAGCGCGAATGGTGATCCAGATTCCCATGGCAACGAAAAACCCAGGCACCAACGGATAGGCGAAACTTACCACGCCCAGCTTTTGCCAACCGGGTCGACGTCGAAAGATAAATAAGGAAGCCACTGACAGCACCGCGAAGAAATTCAGCAACAGCCCGATGTACAGAAGCAAATTAACGAATGGGCTGACGGTCATCAGCATGGTGCACACGCCCTGGGCGATAATCGCCACGACGGGCGTGTGCCACCGCGGATCCACTTTCGCTGCAGCGGAGAAAAAAGCTCCGTTCTTCGCCATGGCGTAGTACACGCGTGGTCCGATGGTGACCATAGCGTTGATGGTCGCGAGCAGAGAGAGTAACATTGCGGCGCTGAAAACTCCAGCCACGGCTGGACCGAACAAATGCGTGGCGGCCAGAGCGCCGATTGCAACCACTCCCTTCATCGATTCCATGGGCACGGCATAGATGAAAATTACATTCAATCCAATGAACAACCCGGCGACCAAGAACGTTCCCCACGCGAGCGAGAGCGGCAAGGTACGCGCGGGCTGCTTCAGCTCCTCGGCGACATATGTAGCGGCGTTCCAGCCGCTATAGGCGAAATAAATGAACAACAGGCTCACGAAAAACTGCGAGTAGATGGGTGTGGTAGACACGCGGACGGCGGGGTGGGCGAAATTATCCCAACTTCCGTCTCCAAACGCCAATCCAGCGGCGATGAAAACCAGAATCACGAGCACCTTCATAGACGTCAGTACGTTTTGCACGCGCGCGGTACGCTGGACACCCAGGCAGTTGAGGACGGTGAAAGCCGCAACGAGGCCGCAAGCCAAAAGCTGCGCTGCGCCGAACTTGAATTCCCATGCACCGGAGCCCGCGAGGTGCTGCGAATTTTCAAGCTTCAGGGCTGGAACAAAATGTCCGAAATAATCGGAGAAGGCCAGCGCCGAGGCTGCGATGGGCGCCGAGAATCCCGCGAAGAATGAGACCCAACCGCTCATGAATCCCCAGGTGGGACCGAAGGCTTGTGTTAGATAGACGTATTCGCCACCGGAACTCGGGAAATTGACGCCGAGCTCTGAGTAACAGAATGCACCGGCCAGCGCGCACACCGCGCCCACCGCCCAGATGAGCAACACCAGATTTGCCGAACCCAGGTCACCGGCCAGATAGCCGGTAGTGGTGAGGATTCCGCTCCCGATCATGTTCGAGATGACCAACGCGGTAGCGCTGACAATGCCGAGCTGACGGAGAAGAGTTGCGCCGCGCGTGGTCAATGGGTTTCCGTCAATGACAGGCTGGAGCGAACCAGGGACTGGCCGCCGTCGCACACATAAACGGCGCCCGTAATGTATGCCGCTGCGTTCGAGCAAAGGAACAACGCCAGATCGGCCAGCTCATCTTTGGTGCCGAAGCGGCGAAGCGGAACCCCCTGTTCCACTCGATGGCGGGCCTCGGGAGTGGGCGCGAGCCGCCGCATCCCTTCAGTCTCGTCGGTTGGGCCAGGGGTGATGCAGTTGGCGCGGATTCCCTCTGGCCCCCACTCGATGGCTAGCGTTCTGGTGAGAAGATCGACGCCGGCTTTCGCCGCACAAACGTGGGCTTGGTAGGCTATGGGGATTGACGCGTGGCTGGCCGAGATACTGATCACGCTGGCTCCCGGCTTGCGCAGATGCGCGTAGGCCGCGCGGCAGGTGTTGAATGTACCGAGCAGATCGATATCGATGACGCTCTTGAATGCGTTCGCCGACATACCCACGACGGGCGCTGGAAAATTCCCTGCCGCGCCGCAAACCAGGATGTCGATTTCTCCAAATTGGTCGCGCGTTTTCTGGAAAGCTGCATCCACAGCGGCGTAGTCTCGAACGTCCAGGGCGCAGGTGGCGGCGGTACCGCCGGAAGAACGGATGGCTGCCGCAGCGTCGTCCAGCTTCTCCTGCTTGCGGCCGGCTAGTGTGACGCTGGCGCCATGCTCGGCAAAACGCTCTGCCATGCGTTGGCCGATTCCGCTTCCACCGCCCGTTACGAATGCGTTCTTTCCGGTGAGCAGGCGATCGCGGAAGACGCTGGGCATCGAACGAAATGTATCATATTCGGCGTAGCGCAAGCCTCCGGATCGTGGGGGCTTATCCCACGCTTACGCCGTGGCACGGTCTGGATAGTGCAGTGCTCCGACGCCGTGCCACGCTCCGAACTTACCGACGTTGTTCGCTATGGCTGGTAGTTCAACATACTCACGGGACTCGTGGAAGTCTTGCCGCTGGCGTCGGTCACCACCAGCTGAATCATGTACGTTCCCGCTCCGCTTACAAAATCCACCGTGGCTTTCGGGTTGGTTGGCGACTGCAGTAAGGCCGGCACCTTCCCGCCTGATACCACCTCGAACAGATACTGCAATTTTCCGGAAGCGCTGGTCGAGCCGCTGCCGTCCAGCACCACCGAGGCCTGATTGGTGGTCAAACTGAGCGGGGTCACGACGGCAGTTGTAGTGCCTGGGGTGGGGCCCGCGCCTGGTCCGGCCGTGATCGGGCTGCTAACCACGCCATGGATCAATTGCGGCCCGAAATGAACCGTTGCACCACCCTGGAATTGCAAAGTGATGTTCGAAAATCCGACGCTTGTTCCTCCGATGATGTCAACAAATAATGTAGACGCTTTGAGTGGCGCGGGACTGCCATCTTTCGTAATAGTTACCGGTCCGCTCAGTTCAAATCCGCCACTGGCAATTTGCGTGACTGTGCCGGCCTCGATCGCGATGTGGTGAGTATGCTGCATTCGGCCGCTCGCACCCGACGTAGTGTCGATATTCGATGAGTTTCGCGTGTAGTCGGACAGTTCCATCGTCAAGGTCGCCGAAAAATCGGCTTGGCTAGCGTCTTGGTTCAACGTCAAAGTCCACGGACCACGCATTTCCCAGGGACCCATCGGAGTGACGGTCGTCGAGGGCGAATAGTCGTTGATCACCCCAGTGAACTGCGTCGGCGTGTTAGTTTGTGCCAGAACGCCGGTTGTTATGGCCAGCGCCAGGACCATCCCCGTAGATGTTTTGCCTTTCATTGCGGAACCTCCAAAATTGAGAATCGTGCCTGCGTCGAATCCGATGTGACGCTGAAACGTAGGTACAGGATTGATCTGATTGGCAGTTAGCGTCAAACAGCAATGCGCGGAACCGCCCTTTACCGTGAAATGCCGTCTTTTGCAGTCCTCCGAGCAAGGACGTTACAATCGACGCGATGGGCGAACCTTCCCCAAACATGCCGACGTCCGAAAAGCCCTCCGAAGCCCGGCTGGATTCGTGGAAGGAAATCGCTGCATACCTCGGCCGGGATGTAACAACGGTTCAGCGCTGGGAGAAGCGCGAGAGCATGCCGGTCCACCGCCACGTGCACGACAAGCGCGGCTCCGTTTACGCCCTGGCGCCCGAGCTGGATGCATGGGTGAGAAGCCGCAGGCAGCAGTCGGCCGATAAGCAGGATGCCGAAGAGCAAGAATCCGAGGCAGCCGTGGACGCGGATGCCGGCCAAGGACGTAGAGCGACACTCGGGGCGCGCCGCTGGATAGCGCTGGCAGCGGCCGGTGTCCTGGGCCTGTTGGCTGCAACATATCTAGTGTCCCGTCTAATGTCCCGGGGCCGCTCTGAGAATACGGCGCAACCGAAAATCAGGTCTTTGGCGGTGCTGCCCATGAAAAACCTGTCCGGAGATCAAACGCAAGAATACCTGGGCGACGGCATGACCGAAGCACTGATTGCGCGCCTGTCCGGAATGCACGATCTGCGCGTGATTTCCCGCACATCGGTGATGCAGTTCAAAAATTCCCAGCTCTCGGTGCCCCAGATTGCCAGATTGCTGCACGTAGATGCCGTTGTGGAAGGGTCTGTCATGCGCGAGGACAATCGGATTCGCGTCACGGCTCAATTGATTCGCGGCTCAACCGACGAACATTTCTGGTCGGAAACCTACGATCGGGAGTTCGGAGACGTGTTTGCTGTCCAGAGCGAGTTGGCGCGATCCATTGCTCAAAAGGTCCAAGTGACAGTCACCGGCGCCGAACACGCCAGGCTGACCGCGGCGCGTCCCGTAGCGCCTGAAGTATATGAAAGTTACCTAAAGGGACGTTTTGCTTTCAACCAAAGCAACAGCCGGGCTGCCGTAGAAGAAAGCATCGCCTATTTCGAGCGCGCCGCAAAGATGGACCCGACGTTCGCGCCGGCTTACGTTGGTCTGGCAGCTGCTTCCAACAGTCTCGGCACCGTTTTTATCGGCGCTTCTCCGGACGAGATGCGCCCGAAAGTAATCAGCGCAGCCCGCAAAGCGCTGGAACTCGATCCGGACCTTGCGGAAGCGCATGTCCTCCTCGCAAGAGTTTTGCAGGAACAGTGGCACTGGGCCGACGCCGAGGCCGAATACAGACGTGCCCTGGAATTGAACCCCAATGACGCCGACGCTCATGCCGGGCTGGCCTTGTGGCTGCTGTGCCGGGGACGTACAGACGAGGCTGTTGCCTGGGCTCAGCGTGGCCGGGAACTCGACCCCCTGGCGGTTTCCGGCGATTTCATAGCGTGGATTCTGTTTCAGTCTCATCGCTACGATGAGGCTATACGCGAGTTGCACAGCGTACTAGCGGTGCACCCGGATCACGCATTTGCCCTTTTGACACTTGGATTCACGCTGGTGGCAAACAATCAACCTGCGGATGCGATCCCCGTCCTCGAGAAAGCCATCTCCGTTTCGCACCGTAGCCCGGCTGCGACCGGGGTGCTCATCAGAGCGTATTCCCACGCCGGGCGGCGAAAGGATGCTCTTCGGCTACTCGAGGAACTGCATCAACGCCGGAAGGCCGGTTATGTTCCCGCCGGCGCTTTTGTAAACGCTTATCTGGGACTCGGTGAAAACGACCAAGCTTTTGTCTGGCTGGAGCAAGCCTATAAAGAGCAATCGAATATTCTGCAGTTCCTGAAGGTGCATCCCTATTTTGACCCGATCCGCGGCGATCCTCGATTTGCGGACTTGGTCCGCCGCACGGGGCTTTGAATTCTGCGAATCTTCCGGCCGCCACCGATCAAATCACAAATTCGGTAACGCATCCGCGGAGATCCATCTCGTATTCGATGCTCTCAATAGGCGGCCGCGAGTAGTGCCACGTCAGCCCGTGGGCTCCGCCTTCTTCCAAGCGCTTCAGCAGTTCTTCCTCGAGAAACGGACGAATGTCATGCACCGTGTAAATTTCGGTTACAGTGACATCGTTCCAGCCCACGCCGAGTCCGCTCAATCTCGCTTCCATCAGTCCCATCACGAAGTGCGCTTTCTCAAGAATTGCGGCCGCGCTGGATTCTCCCCGCCGTACTACATCATGCGGATCAAGCGAACCTTCCGGCAGCTCGCCTGCTCCCGCAACCACAAAGGTCTTCCGGCTCGCCTTCGATGGAACGGTGTAGGAGAAGCCGTAGAGCGAGGGCTCTTTAGGCGGGTTCACCTCAGGCGCAATGTTCGTACGCGCAACAGGGTTGAGACCCTCCAACAGAATGTCCCACTTCTTGAGGACATCAATATAGCCTGCGTTGAACTCATTGAAGCCGGTGAAGCTGAATGGCTTTGGCGATCGCAACTCCATGCCGCACATCGCCTGTAGTGGGAGTCCGGCGCTTTTGATGTGTGCCTCGACGGCGTCAAAACCTGCCCGAAGCGGAATATAGCGCTGGAACCGAACGTGGACGACCTCGAAACCCGGCTCTGCCACGACGCCCGCGGAGTAAGGGGCGATGCCCTTCAGAAATGAATAGTTGCCTCGTTTGTTTTCGACCAACATCCAGTATGAGGATAGCCCAACGGTTTCCCCTTCAGTGGAAGAAGAAAGAATGAAACCACTCAACGGACTGATGCCATCCGGCGTCAGGTGTTTCGATGCACCGTGGAGGAAGATGCTCATGAACCCATGCGAAGCAACTTTCCGTTTTTGGATGATTTTGGCGCTCGCGGGATTTAGCGCCGTGGGCACGGTCACCTTGCAGGCCCAATCAGAACAGCGCGTTTCCGATCCGTCTTCGTTTGTTGCGGTAAAAGAGACTGTGCTGAAGTATGATCTCTTCCAAATACGTCAAGCCATCGACAAGTATCACGCCGAGAAGAAGCGGTATCCAAGAAAGCTTGGGAGCTTGGTTAGCGAAGGCTATATCAGTCAAATCCCCGCTGATCCGTTCACGAACCGCGCAGACTGGAAAGCCGTTCACCGTCCGTCCGAGGGCCCTGGCGTTTTCGACGTAAGAAGCGCCTCGAATGCGACCGCCGGAGATGGTACGGCGTATTCGCAGTGGTAGCGAATCCGATTTGTCGCACTACCAGCGTGGGAGGTACTCGGCCTGCGTGAGAGAATTTAGTGTTCGGTTTCGGACACTACAGGCTGAAAAGCTCCTTTCATTTCAGCGACTTTTGACGGTCTTCCAATTGCACTAAGGTATTAGATGATCACCTTGCTCGGAGACATCGGCTATGCTCTGCGGGGGCTTCGAAAGAGCCCACTGTTCACCTGCGTGGCTTTAGGATCGCTGGCGATCGGGATCGGGGCTAACACGGCGGTCTTCAGCTTGATGGATCAAGCGCTGCTGCGGTCGCTTCCGGTGCAGCATCCCGAGCAATTGGTGCTGTTCAGCGCGCCTGGGCCGCGGAGTGGAACTATCAACAGCAATTACAACGACCAGGTTGCGTTCTCCTACCCGATGTACCGCGAATTCCGGGATGGCAATACGGTGTTCAGCGGCGTGATGGCGCGGTTTCCGATCAGCTTCAGCATGAGCTGGCACGATCAGACCGAGCGCGTGTCCGGCGACCTGGTATCCGGCAACTATTTCGACGTATTGGGAGTGCATGCCGCGATCGGGAGAACGTTTACCGAGGATGACGATCGGAAACCGGGAGCAGAGCCGGTTGTCGTGTTGAGCTACGGATATTGGAAGCGGCGCTTCGCAGCGGATCCGGGAGTGTTGAATCAAACTGTGGTTTTGAATTCGCATCCGATGACTATTGTTGGAGTGGCGCAGGCGAGCTTCAAAAGTGTAGGCGTGGGCGAGGCACAGGACGTGTTCGTGCCGATGATGATGCAGGGCCTGATGATGCCGCTGCGCGGGAACGATCTGGAAAACAGGCGCTCTATGTGGCTGAATGTTTTTGCGCGATTGAAGCCAGGTGTCTCGCGCCAGCAGGCCGAGGCGGCGATGAATGTCTTCTGGAAGCCGCTGCTCGAATCGGAAGCGAAAGACATTCCAAACATGTCGCAAAATGTGCGGACGAGATTCTTGAATCGTCATCTCTCGCTCGAGGAAGGCGGGCAAGGAGTTTCGGGCGCACCTCCGGAGTTCAGCGCGATGTTCGCGGTGCTGATGGGCATGGTGGGATTGCTGTTGTTGATCGCGTGCGCGAATGTGGCGAACCTGCTGATCGCACGGGCCAGCGCCCGGCAGCGTGAAGTTAGCATTCGCCTGGCGATGGGCGCGAGCCGGGGACAATTGATCCGCCAGTTGCTGACCGAGAGCCTGGTGCTGGCTGTAGGCGGCGGCTTGCTGGGATTATTGGTCGCGGATTGGACTGGCGGGGGGTTGCTCAATACCCTGCCGGATGACCCTTCGGTGCACGGTTTGACAAGCCATCCCGATACGCGTGTGTTCCTGTTCGCGCTGGGGCTGTCCCTGATCACGGGCCTGCTGTTCGGATTAGCGCCCGCTATCCAGGGAACCCACGCGGAATTGGCGGCGACGCTGAAGGATCAAGCCAGTGGTGTGGTGGGCGGCTTTGGGCACATTCGTTTTCGAAAAGGGTTGGTGGTGACGCAAGTGGCGCTCTCGCTGGTGCTGCTGATCGCTGCGGGTCTCTTTACCAGGAGCCTGTATAACGTCAAGAATATCGACGTCGGCATGCGTACCGATCATCTGATCCAATTTACGATTCAGCCGTCGTTGAACGGCTACAGCCAGACGCGCATGCTGGCTTTGTTTGAGCGCCTGCACGACGACATTTCGAAGTTTCCCGGCGTCCACGCTGTTTCGATGGCGGAAGAGCCGGTGCTGGCGGGCGATATGTTGGCGGGGACGGTCAAGGTGGAGGGTTACCAGTCTAAAGAAGACGAAGACCTGACCGTGTATGAGAACTACGTCGGACCGGGGTACCTTGCCACCATGGGCATTCCTCTTCTGGCTGGCCGCGACTTCACGAAGGCGGACGGGCCCGGAGCACCGCATGTGGCCGTCATTAATCAGAAGATGGCCGAGCACTTCTTTGGAAAAGAAAATCCGCTCGGGCGCCATGTTGCATTTGGGCGGGGCAACGATCGAATGGAAATCGTGGGGCTGGTGAAGAACGGCAAGGCGTCCGACCCGAAAGAAAAAACGCAGCAATTCCTGTACGGCTCCTATTCGCAACGGCCGATGAATCAGTTGACGTTCTACGCCCGAACGGTGCAGGACCCGTTGGCGATGGCGCAGGCGCTGCGCGCTGAAGTGAGAAGGCAGGACGCGAACATGCCCATCTTCAACGTCAAAACGCTCGATATGCAAATCGACGAATCGTTATTTATGGACCGGTTAGTGGCGATGCTTTCGGCGGCCTTCGGCACGCTCGCGACGCTGCTGGCGGCGATTGGTCTGTATGGCGTAATGGCGTTTATGGTAGTGCGGCGGACGCGCGAGATCGGCATCCGCATGGCGCTGGGCGCGGATCGGCGCAGCGTGCTGGGGTTGGTGATGCGGGAGGTGTTGATCCTGGCGGGCGCGGGGATTGCCATCGCGTTATTGGCGTCGTTTGCCCTGGGCCGCGCTGTGCAGTCGCAGCTGCTGGGAGTGAGCGGGCACGATCCGCTGGTGATGATCTGCGCTACCGGAGGTCTCGCTTTGGTGGCGCTGCTCGCGGGTTACTTGCCGGCGCTACGGGCTACGCGGGTGGATCCGCTGTCGGCGCTGCGGTACGAATAAAAAGCAAGGGACTGGGGGCTCGGGGCTCGGGACTTTAGGGTTTTCGGTTCCAGGGGCGCAGGATGCGATATTCCGGGATGGCCGTTACGGATGTTCGTTGCACCCGCACCAGATGACGGCGCAGCAGGGAGCGCATGCCGTTCTGAACGGCGCTCTTCGACAGGCCGGTGGCATCGGCCACCATTTGATGGCTCAGCTTGGTGCTCTTGACCTTGCGCCCTACCGTCTGGCCCCACAGGTGCAGATAAACCAGGAAAGCTGCGGGAGAATGGTCATGTCCCACCAGGTCCCGCATGAGGACCTCCAAAATATAGTCGTCAATGGTCATAGTTACTATAGTATTAGAAACTATAGAAATAACAATAGGATTGCAAATTTCGGCGTCCTTCGGGTAATCTGATCTGGTCTGGAGGACACACATGATTAAAGCAGTGAAGTTCGTAAGTATCCCCGTAAAAGATCAGGACCAAGCGCTCGACTTTTACACGAAGAAACTGGGTTTCAAGATAATGACGGATCAGCCCTTCGACGGCAAGCAGCGCTGGATCGAGCTCGGCGTGAACGGCGGCGACACCAAGGTGGTTCTCTTCACGCCGGATGGCCATCAGGACCGTATCGGAACCGTCTCGAACGTAGTGTTCGTGACCGACGATGTGGAGAAGACCTACAACGAACTCACCGCGCGCGGCGTGGAGTTTGAACAGCCGCCCGTGAAGGCATCCTGGGGAACGTCGTCGGTTTTCAAGGATCAGGATGGGAATCTTTTTGCGCTGTCGTCGAAGTGACGCTCACTTCTCAAAGGCCTCGAGGAAAATCTTGCGGAATCTCGCCGCGTCGGCATCCATTGCGACTTCGGCATTCGGGCTGCCGGGCGTTTGAACGGTCCTGCCTTCCTCCGGCGGATCCTGCGCAATGTCGATGTGAAGGCGGCGGGATTTGACGACTTCCGGGTGGAGCAGGGCGACCGCGGCTAGCGGATCCCAGGCATAGAAGTACTTTCCTTGGATCGATTCGCGATCGGTCTCTAAAACCTGCGCGGCGATGCGCCCGAGCGGCGAGACCGCATGTGCCTGGAATTCGTGCAGAAACGCGAGATCGATGGGCACCTTGTTGGTAGCGTCCAGCGGGACCAGCAAAATCGGAATGCGCGAACGGAAAACGATGCGGGCGGCGTAGGGATCGACGAAAATGTTCCACTCGGCGGTCTTGTTCTTGGTTTGGAACACACCGCCATCGCCGAGGTTGCCGGGCACTTGAATTGCGCCGCCCATGATTACGATTTCCTGGATGCTCCCAGCGATGGAAGGCTCGCGTTCCAGCGCCTCAGCCAGGTTGGTCAAAGGTCCGAGCGCCAGGATGCGCACGTGGTGTTTCTGATCCATGAGATATTCGATCAAGAAATCCGCCGCGCTTTTCCGTTCTGGCTTGTGCGGGCTGAGCGGCAGGGCGACTCCGGGAAGGTCGTCGGAAGTCTTGCGCCACTCGCGCGGAAATTCGGCGCTGCCTTTCAACGGCGTAGGTCTGCCGGCGAAGACCGGGAGATTGGTGCGGCCGCTCACTTCCACCAGCCGGGTTAGATTGCGCGCTCCGGCATCTACGTGGGCGAGCCCGTTGGCGATGGTGATGGCATCAATGTGGACGCTCGGGTGCGAGAGCAGAAAGGCGATGGCCAGGAAATCGTCTGAGCCGGCGTCGGTGTCGATGATGATGCTGGGCGATTGTGCTTGGATGAGTGGCGCAAGGAAGGCTAGCGCGAAAAGCGAGCGAAGTAACATGGCGAAATTGAAGAATAGCAAGCCGGGAGGCTTGCCCCACGGGGACGGGTTATGGGGTCTTCGAGGTTAGAGCTTTGGGGTAGACCATTACGCCGTTTTCAGAGGCGCGGAAAATCTTGTACAGGATCTGGTTGGTGGGCAGTTGGCTTTCGAGATAATCCACGCCTTCTGCGCTGATGATGAAGCTGCTACGGTCGTCCTGCAAAACCAGGCGTTTGGCGCGGAGATACCATAGCGCAAACAGCAATCGCTCGCGCGGGAACGCCATGATATTTTCCATGTCGAGCAGGGAGAGCGCAGCGTAGTCCGGGTTAGCGCGCCGTTTGCTGTAGAGCAGGCACAGCACGCCGATGCGGATCTTGGCCTCGGAATCGATGCCCTCCGTAAATTCCTTTCCGAGAAAAATCGGCAGAGGCTGCGCCTGGTGAACTTCGAATTGCCGGTCGTATTCTTTCCGCTTCACCGGATCGCGCAGGACCGTGTAAGCTTCGCTCAGGATGCGGAATCTTTCCGGGTCGCCGGTATTCTGGTTGTCGGGATGATAACGGGCCGCCAGCAGCCGATAGACTCGCTCGATGGTCTCGAGCTCCGCCCGTGGATTGATCTGGAACAGATCGTAATAGTTGACGGTGGGCTGCGGACTCATGCTGATGACTTATCGGCAGAAAGAGTCCACCATCGGATAAGGGATGTACCCTAGTTGGCCCCCTTGAATCGGAACTTCAGCAACGTCCAGACGGCGATCAAACCATCGCGCGGCTTAATTTTCTTGCCTTCCGCGAGCGAGCGCGGGCGATAAGAAATAGGCACTTCGGCAATCCGGTAACCGCCGCGGATCAGCTTGGCCGTGATCTCGTGATCCGTTTCGAATCCGTGGGTCTCGATTTTCGTCTGCTTTAGCACTTTGGCCGGATACAGCTTGTAAGCCGTCAACGTGTCTGAAATCCAGCGTCCGTACAGAAGCAGTGTCCAAAGTGACAGCACCACGCCCGCGAGCCAGGGGCCGAACCCTTGCGACGGATTCTTGCCCGGCGTGAGCGACCAGCCGGATGCGCGGATCTGGCCCAACACGCGGCTGCCGTAGATCGAGTCGGCGCCGGTTTGAAGCGCCGTGAGCAGGGGCAAATAATCCACTGGGTCGTATTCCAAATCAGCATCCTGGATCAGAATGTAATCGCCCGCCGCTTCCCGGATGCCGCGCTCCACAGCTCTTCCCTTTCCTTGATTCGGAACCTGCGTGAAGCACCGGACGCCGTCCTTATCAAAGCTCCGTGCGATGGCTTCGGTGGAATCCGTTGAGCCGTCGTTCACCACCAGCACTTCTTTCTCGAAACCGAGCGCGCGCGTGTCTACTTGAGCGATGGCTCTCAGCAGATCCCCGATGAAAGCCGCTTCGTTATAAGCGGGAATTACAATCGACACTAGCTTCATCCGCGGGCACCGAAGCGGAAACGAAGCAGTGCGAACAAGGCTTTCAACCCGTCCATCGGAGTGGACTTCTTGCCTTCCACCTTCGTGCGGGCCTTGTACTCCACCGGGATCTCAAGAATGTAATGCCCGCGCCGGCACAGCTTGGCGACAATTTCGGTATCCAGGTTCATGCCATCGGACTGAAGATTCAACGAGCGCAGCAGCCGCGAATCGAATCCTTTGACGCTGGTCAATGTGTCGGTGACGTAGCGGTTATATAGGAACAGCGTTGCAGTGCTCAATAACATGCCGCCATACTTGCTCACTAGATATAACCCGCGCGACTTGCCGTAGATGCTCTTCAGGCGCCCGGAAAGATCGGTACACTTGACGGCTCGGGTTCCGAAAACGGCGCTGAAATTGCTACGTGCGATAGAAAGGACAACCGGATATATATCCTTTTCTTGATACTCCAGGTCGGCGGGAAAGAACACAATGATATCGCCGCGCGCTTTCTCGATGCCGGTTCGCAAGGCAGCGCCTCGACCCTTGGGCTGGTCCAACCGGTAAGCCTTCACGTTTCGGACGGAACGGGCGATTTCGAAAGTGCGATCGGTAGATCCGCCATCCACGAAGATAATTTCTTTGCCTAGCTCGAACATCTGGAAATCCAGCGCCAGCAGCCGCTTCAGCGTTTCCTCCACGGTCCGTTCTTCGTTGAGTGCGGGAACCACGATCGAAATCAAGTGGCGGAAAGGCTGCAAGGCAATATCGATGCGCGATTGCACGATCTGCTGCAGTTCATCCAGGACAAAGCCACCGGCGTGGCGGCCTTCCTGATCCTCCCAATCGCGGAGCATCACGGATTCCAACGGAAAACTGAAAGTGGCTTTATCAAAAGGGATGTAGCTGGCTACACCGTGTTGCTGTGCCGCAGGTTGGGAGCGGTCCTGATGCTGGAAGAAAGAATGCGTGACGGCGTCGTTCCAATGGAGTGCTATTTCGCCCTTCCGGCTCAAGGCGCTGAGGAATTTTCGCGCCAGGTCGCCCGCATCTTCTTCCGGCATGTCGAAATCGCGGTGGATATTCGAGATCAAGATTTTGTCCGCCGTCTGATTCGAGACAATGGCCTCCGCCACGCCGCGCGTGATGTAGGAGGGAAACAACGACGAGTGTTGCGTGCCGGGACCGTAGACGATAACGTCAGCGGATTCCAGCGCTTGGCGGGCTTCCGGATTGATGGATGGAATGCGGGCGCCGCGCGCGATGAGATCCTCCAG
Organism: Bryobacteraceae bacterium; assembly: GCA_050011295.1. Taxonomy (GTDB): domain Bacteria; phylum Acidobacteriota; class Terriglobia; order Bryobacterales; family Bryobacteraceae; genus Palsa-89. The sequence goes on along the minus strand of JBEKJJ010000004.1, from coordinate 43,191 downwards.
TTCGCTCGAGGACGTTCGAGAGCGATAGATCTGCTCGTCGATGAGAAAGATGTCGTCGATCTTGGATGGATTCTGCGCCGAGACGATGTCGGCTTCACTCCAGAGCACGCCGCCGTCCTGCTTGCGCGCGATCAGGAACAGATTCTCGCCTTGGGTAATGTTGAGCAACCGAGATTCGATCTCGTAGAACTTCGCGAATGCGTCTACTGTTCGATTGAAGTCGCACTGTTCTTCGAGATAACAGCCGGCGAAAAGGATGTTACCGAGCGCGCAGTCGGTGAAGTCGAAACGGTTGCCGAGAGCGTCCTGCTTCGAAGCGAAATCCGAGAAGCGCTGGAAAAAGCCGGCGAACATTCGCGCTTGCTTCACGGAAAGCTGTTCGAATTGTTCCGCCAGTTCACGGGAAAGCGACGCCCAGTCTGCATTCGCAATCCGCAGGACGAAATCGATGCCTCGCGCATATTCCATGCCGACGGGCAGACGGTAATCGGACAAAAAGCGCAGCGCGCGATGCCGCTGGTCCGATTGCGGCATGAGCCGGTTGATGTTCTTCCGGACATCGGAGGGTCCCAGCATCCCCGGGATGAAGCGGCGCAGGCGGCCGGTGGAATGTCCATCGTCATAGGCGTTAATAAGGATGGTCAGCGAGATTTGGGGATGCTTGAGAAATGCTTCGGTGATGCTTTGCGTTCCGCTGCCGCCGGAGAAGAGCACCACGCTTAGCTTGGAGACCCGAGGCTCGCGTGCGGCCGGCGTGGAGGGTTCGAGCGCAGTGGGATTCATGCCGGTTTGGTTCCGCGCGCCAGTAATTGTTGCTCCAGGTACGCCGCGTCGGCCGGCGAGTTTACGCCTATTGACTCGGCATCGGTCATGATGGGCGCCGTAATCAGTTTATTCAGCATTGGGAATATTGGGAGAAAGTTCAGTTCGCCCGTCTTCCTGCCGATGCATTCCGAGGATGCCAACAAGCGCGGCAGATATTGTCGCAGAGCCTCGGTGCGAAATAGAAACACGCCGGAATCGCTTTCCCCGCGCTCAGGCATCGAGTCACCTTCGCGGGCCTGCAGGACGCGCGTCACGCGTCCGGATTCTTCGCGCTCGAAGTGGATATAGGGACGGTCCCGCCATAGAGTTGGACAAACCGCCGCCGGCTGCGCAATGCCCTGATGAAGTCGCATCAAGAAGTCGAGCGAGGCTGGCCGCAGAGCCACCTGATCGCCCCAAACAATCAGTGTATGCCTTGTTTCTACTTGCGCGAGGCCGCATTGGATGGCGTCAGCCATACCGAGCGGTTCCGGTTGCACGGCGATAGCGCAGCGTTCTCGTAGAAGCCGCGCGGCAGCTTCCTCCACAGGCAATGCCCCGCTCGGCGAGAGTACGAAAACAAATCGTTCAGACAACGGCTTCAGCAGATCCAGCAGCCATTCCAGGATGGTGGCTCCTGCGATTGGAAACAGGATCTTGGGATGGTCAAAGCCGAGGCGCGACCCGCGTCCAGCGGCAGGAATGAGGGCTGTCCAGAGCGCCGGGTCAACGCGCGAGTCCAGAAATCCGTCCGCGCTCTCGCGCGTAAACTCGTTCGGCACGGTCACGCCGGCGCTCCGATTTCGAGCAGGTCTTCCAGCTCATCAATTATCAGATCGGCGCCGGCGCGCACCAGATCATCTGCGCAACAAGTGGATGGAATTCCGCAAGCGACAGCGCCGGCGGCCTTGGCGGCCTGAATGCCCGCTATCGCGTCCTCCACCACCAGCGAATCAGCCGCGCGCAGACCCAATCTGCGAATTGCCAATTCGAAAATTTCGGGTGACGGCTTGGCGTTCCGAACGTCACCTGAGTGAACCACGCACTGGAACAACGGCCGCAGTTCATTCCGGTCGAGGAAACCGTTCACGCCGGCTTCTGACGCGGAGCTGGCGAGCGCGAGCTTCAGCCGATCCGCCAAAGCGCGAAGTACAGCAGTGGCCCCAGGGACGATTGGATTCTCTCGCGTGATTCGGGCCAGTGCGATTCTGCTCTTCCTCTGCGCCAGATCAGCGATCTGTTCATCCGGCAAATCAATGGCGTTTTCTTTGAGCACCGCCCGAACGCCGTCTGAACTGCGCATACCGGCCACGCGCGAATAACTGAAATTCCGAATCGAAAGCGAAGCAAGAGCTTCCTGATACGCGGCCGCATGAATTGGAGAGGAATTCAGCAGCACTCCGTCCATATCGAACACGATCCCCAACGGCCGAAATCCTCCCTCAATGGTGATGCGTGTGAGCAAGGCGCCGGTTCTTTCCGCTCCGAAATGTGATTGCTGCCGCTCCCAGAAGGCCAGCCAGCGTAAGGGTCGCGCCCCAGTATACGGAAGGCGGGCGATACCGGAATGTGACCAAGTGCGTTCCTTTAGGAACAGGGACGGCGCGCAATGCGAGATCTACTTCGTAGATCGGAGCGGGCTGTCCGTCGATGCTCGCGTACCAGCCGGGATAGTAGGTGTCAGAGAGCACCACCATTCCGTCGCAGCTCATATCCGCGCTGATTGAGACGTTCGTGGAGGCATATTTGGTGACGAATACCGTGTCATTGGCCGCCGGGCAAGCGGGGATTTGGGGCACGGGCCCGCCCAGAGACAGCGCTTTCGACCGCAATTCGTTCACACGCTCCTCGATGAATGCCCGCCCTTGATCGATATCGTGAATGGGAACGATCTCATGCACAGCCCAGGCGCGATTGAAAACATCAGGGTTCTGATAAACCCCGATTCCACTTGCTCCGCGGAATACCTCGCTTTGAGCTGGATTGGTAGCAGCCCGGGCGAGGGTGTATTTTGTTCCCACCAATCTTCTGCATGCAGGCAAGTGGGTCGGCAACGAAAATGTGTTCACCGTGACGCCCGCTTGCGCGGTTGGGAAATCGACACCCCAGAAATCACCCCAGTTCGGTACGATATCTTCAGTTTGGGTCTCAACTCGAAAAGGGCCGGGTTGCCGATGAAGAAAATCCGCTATGTCTCCGTTATTCCAGACCTTGTCCAGGAAGTTACGCCGGTCCGAATCGTTGCGGTCAGCTAACAAGAGGCTGAAACCCTGGCCAGCCTCGAACAGCAAAAGCAGGGTCAACAGAGTGACAGCCTGGCGCCGCGTCAAACTGCGAGTCCGGCAGGCGTACAACAAGGCGGCCAACAGGATTGTAATCAGAACTGTCATCACGACGCGGTCGTCAAAATCCCACTGGAACCGTTTGGCGATCAAGACTGCCAGCACCGTGATCCCGGTGACTGCGCCGAATGCAGCAACGCCAATGTTAATGCGGCGAATCCAGTGTGAAGCGGGTTCCGCCGATTCGTCGAGCGGCAAAAGCGCATCCAAGCCGAATGCCGCCAACACCGCCAATCCAACATCCAACAGAAGGGCGGCCGCCGCGGGCACCCGGGCCTTTTCCACAAACGGAACTACCGCATAGATAAGGCCCTGAAACACGCTGTAGCCCCCGAGCGAGTAAACCAATCCTCCCAAGGCGAGCGCGGCAAATAATTTAACGGCGTGCTGCCGCCACACTGCCGCGATCGCGATGAGGGCTAAGGAAAGCGCTACTATGCCGAGGAAAAGTAACGTGTCGCCGAACCCGGGAATCAAGATCCCGAACAAAAATATGGGATGAACGGCGTGCTGTGTATGAACGTAATAGGGGATGACATCATTCCATCCCAAATGATCCCGAGCGCCAGCCCAGCGCCACGCCAGCCGGCCGTACTCTTGCGCCGGAAGTATCTGCAAAGCGCCAACCATCGGCGCAAAAACCATAGCGGACGTTGCGAGCCCCGCCATTCGCCAATCGGGACGGCCGTCTTTCAAGATGTAGTAGAGCCAGACTCCGGCTGCCGCCAGGGTAAGAAAGATCGGTATCTGATGATGCCCGCTCAGCCATGCCATTCCAATGCATGCACCGCTTAAGGACGCGGTAGCCCAGGGGTGCACTCCGCGCGCAGCCCGCAGCAGGAACAGGAATACGAGCGGCGTCCATACCGCGCCGTTCATCATCTGCGGCCAATCCGTTCCGCCTATATATCCGGCCAAAGCAAAAGTGATTCCGGCGATCAACGACGCCGCTCGCGAGCGCCCCAAGTCCCGGCACAGGAGGTAGCAGAACAGCGCGGCTACATAATGCACAACAACGAAATACCAATTGATGGCCCATATCTGCACCAGCCCATGGTGGCGGGGCATCAACCATAACAGCCAGTTCAGCGGATAGGCCCCACCGGGCTGCGCTTGCCCGAGCATCGGCTGTCCCATCCAATTATGCGAATCCCACAAAGGGAACTGGCTATGTTGAAGCTGCCGGGCTTCTTCTTGCCACCATGGCAGGATTTGGTCAGCCAGATCCGGCGACCACATCCAGTCGAACTGATAAGTGAAGACCAGCTTCCAAAAGAAGCATGTGATTATCACGAATAGGAGCAGCGGAAAGGTCCATGATGACGGCCACCGAAGGTGTGCGCGCGCTGCATTCATAGGATGCGTGCGCGGCTGAGGCTGGGTGGCGGGAAAAGCCATGCGTCCATTATCCACTAACCCTTCTTGTCGACAGCCATAGGCCAACCACAAGCAACGCCACTGCCAGGAGACTCACACATGCTCCTATTCGCATCGGGAGCGAACGAAACCGGAATTCCACGCGATGCTCGCCGGGGGGCACCGTGACGGCCTGAAAGGCTTCACTCCAAAGCTGGATCACAGCGGGGGACCCATCGATAGTAGCCCGCCAACCTGGATAAAACTGTTCAGCTAGCGTGAAGCGCCCTCCGGTTTCCGAATCCAACACAAACTCTCGCGCCTCTGGTTTCCAGCCGACGCATTGCGCCTTACCGTCGACCAGCGAAATCCAGCCGTAGGGCGGTCGAGCTTTGGTGAACTCGAAGGTCCGGTAGTAGCTGGATGCGGGAGGCAGCAGCCGGAAGCCGGGATCGCTCGCGAGGCGCCGGTACAGCGGCGCGCCTTCATCCGTGACAAAATAACGAACACCCAGCAGAACCAGGGCGTCCTTATTTGCGGGATCGATATCGAATTCGAGGTTGGAGCGCGGGTGCTCGAGGCTGAACATGAGCTTCTGGTAGTTGGTGGTCAGCAAAGGATCGAAACCTTGGGGCGTGGTGAGGCCGTAATGACGGAGCTGCAACGGAAACGGAGCTGTGAGATCCAAGGCGATTCGATATTGCGAGTTCTCGCGTAATTGCCGGTAGATGCTGTCATCGAAGCCGGGAAAGGATTTGTAATTCGTGAAGCCGTCGCCTTCGCTCGCGTCGAACCACTTGCCGGTGCCGAATACTTTGTAATCCACTCCCACGGCCAGGAGCAGGACAGTCACTAGCCCCGCGCGAAGCACCCCACGTTCGGCCGGCAAAATGAAAATGGCCGCAGAAAACAGAGCCAGGGTAATAGCCGGCGCAATGGCGGATTTCCAACCGGTCGGAAAGTCCGAGCCGAGTGGCAGCCAAAGAAGCATTTGGCGAACCGACCATGCCAAGAGAAGGCTCATGACTAACAGCGCCAGCCAGCCAGGCACTGGACGCCGGCTTTGTCTCAGAAGATGATCCAGCCCAAGCGCCGCCAGGGAAGCTGCAGCCAGGGTCAACCCCGCGAGAAAATACCAGTCCCGGCAGATCTGGTACAGCAAATTAGAATGCCGGATGATACCGCTTACCAGATGGAACGGATTTGTGGCCATCACCAGGCAGACAGCCAGGACTGTCAAGGAGGGAAGCAGCTCGCGCCAACGTGGTCTTCGGGCTAGAGCGAGCAGCCCCAGGAAGGCTGGCGCACCAAGATACAGATAATCGCCGCCCCAATGTTGGGAAGGTACATGGTGCAGTCCGAAGTTAAAATAATTTGGCACAAAATAGGCGACGTAAGCCTCCGGATTCCGCCAGCCCGGGCCATACCTGGGATCGAAGGTTTTCAGGCCCGAAGCCTCGATTGAAGGCAGGAGTTGGACCGCCGCAAGCAGCAGAGATGCTGCCAGCGCCAGAATTACACCCAGTGCTACCTTCCATCGCCAGGCGGCGTAACTCACAGCGCATACCGCGAAGACAAACCAAGTTGGCGGATAGCCCGCGAGAAAGCAGAGCGCCGATGCCACGGCGACCTTCCAGAGTGGGCGCCAATGCTGCTGCTCGCTTGCCTGATCGATTCCCCACAAGGCCAGTGGCATCCAGGCCCAGCCGGTAATCAGCCCCAGGTGCTGCAATTGATTTAGCATGTAGCCGCTATATGCGAATACGCCGGCGCCGAGGAGACGGGCGAGCGACGTCGAACCTCTGTGTTTCAGCCAGACGTAACAAAGCATGAAGGCCAACCAGACGTGCAAGAACGCGAAGCACTGCAGGCTTTGGTACGAGAGCGTGTCTTGCCCAAAGTTGGATAGGAACAGCAGCCAGGTAGGCGGATAAAACAGCGCCGCTTGGATATTTCCTACAAAGCTGAGACCGCAATAAATGGTGGGGTCCCACTCCGGGAATCGCCCGTGACGAATGGCCTGAAACGCATAATCCGCGAGCGGAGAGTGGAAGCCTTCGAGATCGTAGGGAATGTGGACGCGGTTCGAAGGCGGCAAGTAATCCAGGAAAAACAGATAGGTGAAGGCGAAAGAGAGCACCGCAACCGTACGTACTCCGATAATCTGGTTCATGTTAAGACCTGCTTGAGGGAGAAACAGCTACAGCAGCATCTGCACTGGAAGTCCCTCGACTTCCCTAAGTGACCGGCATAGTACCAGCCAGCCGGTAGGCATCGCCGATTACCGGGCCTATATTCCATAGGAAAAACCTTAGCACCTATATGGTCATGAGTCCTTTGCCGATAAACGCGCGAGGTACGTGTTGCATCCAATCTCAATATTCGCGTGTGAGCCCCAACCTATCGTCCTGGAGGGTCTTTATAATGTGCTGGCCCAGTGCGATGACTTGGTTTTCGCTGGTGCCGTCTCCAGAATCAGTGACGCCTTCGAGGAGTCGAACCGCCTGCGACCCGACGTCGCGCTGATCGACCTGGGCAGCGGCGGACTCGCATCCGCGCTGCGGTATATAGCCAGTTTGAAAGCCGCATCGATAAACACCTACGCAGTCCTGTGGGTGGTAGAGCTGCCCGAAACGGAAGCCTTCCGGGCATTGCAGATGGGAGTGCGCGGAATCATCAAGAAAACGGCGCCGGTCCCTAAACTGCTGGAGTGCCTCCGTGAGGTAGGTACTGGCAAGATCTGGATGGATGAAGCTGAGAACGTAACCGCCTTCCTGCAGCGTAAGGAAACCTCTCGCCTAACACCCCGGGAGAGAGAAGTGGTGCATCTGATTTGCCGGGGCATGAAGAATAGACAAATCGCTGAGAATCTGCGGATTACGCCAGGCACCGTGAAGGTTCACTTGATGCATATCTTCGAGAAAACTGGCCTCAAAGATCGGCTGGCTTTGGCGGTCCACGGGCAGGAACTGGTCGGGGTGGCGCCACAGTCCAAGGAAGCTTCCACTAGCTGACAAACCAAACGCCGGAAAGCCGCGACCGGCCGGCGGCCATTTGGTAGCACTCCCTTGAAGACGCCGTGTGGCGCATGCACTCTTGCGTGCTGCATCGACACTCATGTCGATGTCCGCCCGACGCCGAGACGAGTCTCGGCGCAGCACGCAAGAGTGCGTGCGCCACGGCATCTTCATCACCTATGGTGGGCCAGCAGGCACATGGTCGCTCCCTTCTCGTCGCGGCTCGGCTGCACTTCGAGAAAGCCGCTAAAGCGGAGCGCTTAGGGCGTCGATGAACTGAGGGAGATCAGTTCAATTGGCAAGCTCAACGCATTCTCTTCCGCCCAGCGGGGCTCTTCCACCGGTCCAGGTCGCTCCGCTCCCGTCGGGTGTCGTCTCGGCCGCTTGGGGCCGTTGGACGCGCTTCTTAGCGCCCTCGTTTGCAGACTGTTTCTTCGTGGCCATTTTGTCCTGGCTGTTTATTTGTGGGGCCAGCGGGTGGAAGTCATTGCTGATGGATGGCGATACGGGCTGGCACATCCGCGCCGGCGAATACATCCTGGCCAACCACGCAGTGCCAACGCACGATCTGTTCTCGTTCTCGAAACCGGGTCAACCTTGGTTTGCCTGGGAGTGGCTCTCCGATACCGCGTTCGCCCTCCTGTTTCGAATGGGAGGGCTAAAGGCAATCGTGCTCTTCGCCGGAGTCCTCATCGCACTCTATGCAACATTACTGCTGCGTTACGCGATATGGCGGGGAGCCAACGCGTTGCTTGCGGCGGCGGCCACGTTTCTTGCGGTGGGCAGCGCTTCTTTGCATTTCCTGGCGCGGCCGCATCTGTTTACGTTACTCCTGTTGCCGGTTTGCGTGTGGTTAGTGGAAGCGGATCGCCGTCAGAACACGCGCTGGCTCTGGGTACTGGTGCCCTTGACCGCCCTGTGGACCAATCTGCATGGCGGGTTCCTGGTGTTCCTGGTTTTGCTCGCACTGCTGGTGGCGGGAAATTCGATCGAGGCGCTTCTGGGCAGGCCGCGGTGGGCTGCGGTGCGAAGGTACGCGCTACTGTTGCTCGGTTGCTCAGCGGCGTCTTTCGTCAATCCCTACGGCAGCGGATTGCATGTTCATATCATTGAATACCTCCGCGCCGATTGGATACGGAGTTTGGTGCAGGAGTTTCAAGCTCCTACTTTTCGATCGGAAGGCCAATTTCAGTACGAAGTTTTATTAGTCGCCGGGTTGTTGGTAAGTGGCGCTTTGCTGCGAAGAAAGTGCATCACCGAGACGCTGTGGCTTCTGTTTCTCGCTCACTGCTCACTCGTAAGCGTGCGGCATGTTCCACTGTATGCCTCAGTGGCCGCGCCGTTGATTGCGTCTGAGGTCAGCGGCTGGTGGAAAGCATCCGCCGCAGGCTTAAAAAAGTCGTCGATAATCCGGATTCTCCATCAGTTGGGAGAAGATATAGCACCCAGTTTCCGTTGGATGAGCGTGTGGCCGGCCGTACTGATTGTGGCGTTGATGGCCATCGATGCGCCTATTCAGTGGCCAACTGATTTTCCGAGCGAAGCGTTTCCAGTGGCCATGGTTCATGCGAACTCCGAAGTACTACAGTCCGGCCGGTTGCTGACCCCCGACCAGTGGGGAGACTACCTTATTTATTCCTTTTACCCGCGGCAGCGGGTCTTCGTGGACGGGCGCAGTGACTTCTATGGCGAGTCACTTGGCCGGGAATACCTCCATCTACTTCAAGGAGCCTACGATTGGCGCGCGATTTTGAAGCGGTACGGCTTCGATAGGGCTCTTCTGCCAGTGGATTGGCCGCTCACGGCAATTCTAAAACTCGATCCTTCCTGGCACGTGGTGAAGGACGATGGGAAAGCGATTCTCTTCCGGCGCCTGCCTTGAAGGCCCGAGAAACTAAGTAAATCGACACCCACCCCCGTATGACCCGTACTAAAGAAAACCCGGCCCCAAGGCTAATGAAAACCTCCCAGTTTGCCGAACTTATTGTCAGGAGAGCGGCATGAGAACCAAGTTGAACCTTGACAGTTCGGCCGGCCGGCGTATCGCGGGCAAGCTGGCGGTGCCGGGAATGCCGCTGGAGTGGCTGGATGCGGGAAGCTGGCGATTGCCCTCAGGGAAGGCCTTAGCCGAATTTGCGTTGCAAGCCGGTTTCTTGGCGCCTCCCCTATTCAATGGGGAGCAGTTCGGCGGCGTGCCGCAAGCATCGGGATTACGGGCGATGCCATCCCGCGTCAAGCATTGCGGAAAAGGGAGCGGCGAGTGACGGCACAAGTTTGGATTTCGGGAATCGTTGGAGTGGCCGCCATTGTGGATGATGTGAAGCGCCGCCAGATCTCTAACTGGATTCCCGCCTCCGCATTCGTGGCCGGCCTGATTCTACAAACCATCCAGGGCGGATGGCGTGGTGCGGGTGAGGCGCTGCTAGGTACGGTGACCGGAGCTGGTGTCTTTTTGATTTTCTACTTAATGGGCGGCATGGGTGGAGGCGATGTGAAGTTGATGGCGGGTTTCGGCGCCGTCTTGGGGGTGAGACGGTTGCTCGAAGCTGCGTTGTGGACGGCCGGGTGCGGCGGGTTGATGGCGGCGCTGGTGATCGTGGCTGGCTATGCCCGCCAGATCTGGAGGAGCAAACGTTCGGCCGGCATGGTGGGCGAACAGAATGGAAGCGCTTCCGGCCGCAAGCTGAAAGCGGACTCGATTCCCTATGCTCCCGCGATCGCGGCAGGTGTCTGGCTGAGTCTGGTTCCGAAGACGTGACGAGGGGTTTTTTGTATTCCGCTTCTGATAAAGCGCAGGAGAAAGAAATATGGACCGTAGATTTCTAACCGTATTGGGCGTGAGTTTACTTTTCGCGCTCGTGATATCGAGTGTGTTTTACCAGATGACGGCGCGCGCCGGAGGATCGAAAAAGGTTGAGCCGACCGACATGAAGGACATCGTGGTGGCGGCTCGTCCGTTGTCGGTGGGCGTGACGGTGAAGCCGGCCGATATCAAGCTGAGCAAGATCCCGACCTCGGCCTTTCCCAAGAACGCCTTCTCCAAAGCGGAAGAGGTGATTGACCGGCCAGTGATCAGCAACGTTCTAATGGATGAGCCCATCCTCGAAGGTCGCCTGGCGGTGCGCGGCAGCGGTCTGGGTCTGGCGCCCATTATTCCGGTCGGAATGCGCGCCGTCACGGTGCGGGTAAACGACGTCAGCGGCATTTCCGGATTCGTGCTTCCGGGTATGCGCGTGGATATCCTCGTGACCGGGCGTCCGCCCAGTTCCGACGGAACGATAACGGCCACAGCTCTCCAGAATATGCTGGTCCTCTCCGCCGGCACCGCCATTCAAGCGGATGCGCGTGGCCAGGCCATTCAGGCCAGCACGGTGACCTTGCTCGCCACACCCGATCAGGCTGAAACATTAACCCTGGCAAATAATGAAGGCCGCATCCAGTTAGTGTTGCGGAACGGCAGCGATCAAACCATCGAGAAGCCGCCGGGACGCGAGGTTAGCGAACTCTACGGCCTACATGTCCGCAAGAAGCCGGTCGAAGCTCCAGCCCGGCCCAGGACGCGAGTGGTCAATGTGGTAGCCGCGGCTCCGCCTCCGCCACCTCCGCCACCGGACCAGATCATCGTAATCCGTGGAACTCAGAAAAGCGTAGAAGTGGTTGGCGTTAACCGGCCATCGGACGGGGGAAAGTAAACTATGCAAGTCATACAGCGGCAAGTCATACAGCAAGTGTGTTTCGTTTCGTTGCTGATGGTCCTGGCGGCAGCCCACTCGGCTTTCGCGCAGGGGGGACCCGAGGACATCCGGCTGACGGTGGGAAAAAGCATCGTCATCGACTATCCGACGGATATCTCCCGAATCTCTACCAGCAATCCCGACATCGTGGACGCGTCCCCGGTAACGGCCCGCGAGATCCTGATTCACGGTAAATCATTTGGAACTGTGACGCTGGTGGTTTGGAGCAAGGCCGGGCAACGGAATTTCTACAACATCACCGTGGAACAGAATCTGGAGCCGCTCCGGAAACTGCTCAAGGATACCTTCCCCAAAGATGATATCCACGTCCAGTCGTCGCGTGAATCTCTGTCGCTCACCGGCCGCGTCACCAACAAGGACGTTGCCGAGCGCGCTACGGCCCTCGCAACTCCCTTTGGGAAAACCATAGTCAACAATCTGCAGATTATGTCGGGGCCAGCCGAGAAGCAGGTCCTGTTACGAGTGAAATTTGCCGAGCTCGATCGCAGCGCGTCCACCCAATTCGGAGTGAACTTGATATCCACCGGAGCAGCCAACACGGTGGGCGGCATTACCACCGGCCAATTCCCTGCTCCCACCCTGCCAACAGTAACGGGCGCCGCCGGTAGCAACACTCCGCAAACCAACTCATTCAGCATTTCCCAAGCGCTGAATATCTTTGCGTTTCGCAACGATCTGAACCTGGGCGCATTCATAAAGGCTCTCCAGAGCCATAACTTACTGCAGATTCTGGCGGAGCCGAATCTGATAACCACCAACGGAAAGGAAGCCACCTTCCTGGTTGGTGGCGAATTTCCCATTCCCGTCCTCCAGGGTGGCGCCAATTCCGGCGCGGTTACCATCCAGTTCCGGGAGTTTGGAGTCAAGCTCAATTTCAACCCGATCGTCACCGAAAACAACACAATTACCATGCATGTCAAACCGGAGGTGTCCTCGCTCGATTACACCAATGCGCTCTCCTTCAACGGCTTCACCATCCCCGCACTATCGACACGCAAGATGGAAACCAATATCGAGCTGGGTGAGGGACAGAGCTTTGTGATCGCCGGCTTGGTAGACCGACGCTTGACGGAAACGGTTACCAGGGTTCCGGGTCTTTCAAGCATCCCCATCCTGGGGAATCTGTTCAAGAGCAAGGAAGTCGATCGGAACAACACGGAGTTGATTGTTCTGGTAACGCCTGAGGTCACAATGCCACTGCAGCCGGGCGAGGGGAAGACCCTGGCCATGCCTCGCGAATTCATGTTGGCTCCGGCTAGCCCGGCCGATCCGTACGCCGCGAGTCAGTCCACCAAGAAGAACAAAGACTAAACGAAGAATAAAGACTAAACATGGTGAACCTGGGCATGAGGAGTATCTGATGAGCGCGAAAGGAGCGGTCTTGACGGCGTTGTCCATAGTGCCGAACCGTGAGCTAGCGAGCCAATTCTCGCTGGCCGTAGAGCACACGCGCGCCTTTCAAATCGTCGCCGAGCTCAAGCAGTACCCTTCGCACCAGACCCTTGAAATGCGGCTGCGTCAGACCAAACCAGATGTCATCTTGCTGGATCTCGCCACGGATCTAGACGCGGCCTGCGAGCTAATCCGTGCGGTCCTCGCCCTCAACCATCCGACGCATGTGGTGGGGCTGCATGTCCGCAACGATTCGGATGCCATTCTACGTTCCTTGCGAATGGGCGCCACCGAGTTTCTATACGCTCCCTTCGAAGCTCAGATTCAAACCGAAGCCATCACCCGCCTGCGGCGGCTGCTGCAGCCCGAACCGGCCGAGGATGCTCAGCCTGGAAGCTTGATCGTATTCAGCAGCGTGAAGCCGGGTTCGGGAGCTTCGACTCTGGCGGCGCAAACCGCCTTCGCGCTGCGCCGAACAACTTCCCAGCGGGTGCTGCTGGCCGACTTCGACTTGATGGGCGGAATAATCGGTTTCTATCTGAAATTGACCAACACCAAATCCCTGGTGGACGCTCTTCAGTTTGCCGATCAGCCCAGCGACACGCCCTGGCCGGCGCTAGTGGCCACCTCCGACGGCGTGGATATTCTTCCGGCTCCTGAGACTCCCTACACTGGGCCGATTGACGCGGCCCGGCTGCACGCCGTATTGGAGCACGCCCGCATGAACTACGACTGGATCGTAATCGATCTTCCGGTAGTGTTCCAGCGAGTGAGCTTGATGACCATTTCTGAATCCGACCATGCCTTTCTGGTCTCCACTTCCGAGTTGCCCAGCCTCCACCTGGCTCGCAAGGCGGTCAATCTGCTCGATCAACTGGGCTTTCCGAAGGATCGCTTCCAAATCATGGTTAACCGCATCAACCGCCGCGACGAAATTGGAGGATCCGACATTGAGAAGCTCTTCAATTGTTCAGTGAACTCGCGTATTCCGAATGACTATTTTTCCCTGCATCGGGCGGTAACGCTGGGCCAGCCAGTGGACGGCCATTGCGAGCTCGGAAAAGCGGTCGAGGGCCTGGCCGGACGCTTGTCAGGCTACGCGGCCGGGGACCGTAAAAAGGCCGGCTTGTCCGATTCGAGGGCAGCACTTTCGACAGTTCAGTAAAGAGAGATCATGTTTCCGAATCTTGAAACAAAATCGACGCCGCAAGTAAGCTGGGAGCAGCGCCTGTTGAAGAACGGCGGCAAGTCCAAAGGCGCGCTCAAGCCTGAATACCAGGAGCTGAAGTTCACTCTGCACCGCAAGCTGGTGGACAAAATCAACCTGGAGGCGCTAGCCACCATCGATAACCAGCGGGTGCGCAGCGAAGTGCGCCAGGCGCTCATTTCTCTAATCGATTCCGAGCCGACACTGTTGAGCTCGCTCGAAAAGCAACAGATTTGCGACGAGGTGCTGGACGAGGTATTCGGCTTGGGGCCGCTCGAGCCCCTGTTGCAGGATCCGACCATATCCGACATCTTGGTCAACACGCACCGGGCCGTCTACATCGAGCGCAAAGGCCTGTTAGAGCTGACTTCGGTGAATTTTCGGGACAGCCAGCACTTATTGCGAATCATTGACAAGATCGTTTCACAAGTGGGCCGGCGCGTGGATGAATCGACGCCCATGGTGGACGCGCGTCTGAGCGACGGATCGCGCGTGAACGCCATTATTCCCCCGCTAGCGGTAGACGGGCCAATACTGTCGATACGCCGCTTCAGCACCGACAAGCTGATGCCCCCGGATCTGGTAGACCGCCTGGCCATGACGCCGGGCATGATGGAGTTGCTAGAGGCGGCGGTCAAGGCCAAGCTGAACATTATCATCGCCGGCGGCACGGGCGCCGGAAAAACGACTTTGCTCAATGCGCTTTCAGCGTTTATCTCGCCCAAGGAGCGCATCGTCACCATCGAGGACGCGGCCGAACTGCAGTTGAAGCAGCCGCACGTGGTTCGGCTGGAAACACGCCCCCCTAACCTCGAAGGAAACGGAGCGGTCCGGCAGCGGGAGTTGCTGGTGAACAGCTTGCGTATGCGTCCGGACCGTATTGTAGTCGGCGAGGTTCGCGGCGAAGAAGCGCTGGACATGTTACAAGCCATGAACACTGGCCACGACGGTTCGCTGACCACCGTCCACGCCAACAGCCCTCGGGACGCCATTTCGAGGCTGGAAGTCATGGTGGCGCTAGCCAATTCCAACATGCAATTGACCTCTATCCGGCAACAGATTGCCAGCGCGGTCCACCTCTTGGTGCAGGCCTCCCGGCAGAGCGACGGCACCCGGCGGGTGGTCAATCTCACCGAGGTAACGGGCATGGAAGGCGACGTGGTGACGCTGCAGGACATTTTTGTTTTCGAAAAACGCGGCTTGAACCCCGATGGGCGGGTAGTGGGCCGTTTCGCCGCCACCGGCATTCGCCCCAAGTTCTACGAAAAACTTCTGGCGGCCGGGATCCGGCTGCGCGCCGATCTATTCGACGAGGTGTTGGAGGTTTGAAGCCATGTATGTCATAATCGCCATCGCCGTTTGGGTTTGCGCACTGGTCATCTGGTGGGTGTGTTCGAACGCGTTTCGCCATTCCGACCTGGACAAACTGAAGAGCCGTTTGCTCGGAACCAATAAGGCCAAAAAAACCAAAGCCACCGGTCAGAATGCATCCTTGATTCAAACCGAGGAAAAGGGTGGTCTATTGGCCACTCGGTTGCTTAAGCGCTATCAACTTCAGACCAAGTTTCAGGAAATGCTCGAGCAGGCCGGGATGCGCTGGAGTACGCATCGGCTGGTGAACACTTGCCTGGTGGCCTGTGTGGCGGGATGGGCCCTGGCCTGGGTGCTACTTCCGGGCCAATTCCAGAGGTTTGCCTACGTACCAGCGCTACTGGCGGGAAGTCTTCCTTTGTTATATGTCATGCGCAAACGCACCGCGCGGATGCGGCGCTTCGAAGAGCTCTTCCCCGATAGCCTGGAGTTCGTGGCGCGTTCCATGCGTGCCGGCCATGCGTTTTCAGTCTCGCTCGAGATGATTCACCGCGAATTTCAAGAGCCGCTCTCGGGAGAGTTCCGGCGTACCTTTGAAGAACACAACCTGGGATTGCCTTTGGATGTAGCTTTGCAAAAGCTGGCTAAGCGAGTGCCGTCGCTCGACGTGCACTTCTTCGTCTCGGCGGTGCTACTCCAAAAGCGCACGGGCGGCAACCTGGCGGAGATTTTGGACAAGTTGGCCTATGTGATCCGCGAGCGCTTCAAACTGCGTGGAAAGATCCGGGCCATTAGCGCGCACGGACGCATGACAGGCCTCGCCTTGAGCTGCATTCCGGTGGGAGTGGCCGTGATCATGTTCTATGTGAATCCAGACTACGTCCGGTTTTTCTTCCTGGATGACGTCGGAAACATAATGCTGGCCTGCGCCATAGTGTTGCAGCTGATTGGGTACGCAATCATGCGGCAGATCGTGAAGATTGAGGTTTGAGCCATGATGTTTCTTTTTAGCTGCCTGCTTTTCATGCTGCTTGCCGGCGCCCTTTCGGTCGCGGGAATGAAGCTGTGGGTCAAGCCCAAAGAGGCTATGGAGCGCGTGGCTGGTACTGGAATCGGCCAGCACGAGTCCACTCCCAAGCATCCCAGCCTGGTTTTCCACGACATCGTGAAACGGCTGGGCAACCTGGTGCCGGCCTCGCCTAAAGACGTAACAGTCATGCAGCGCAGACTGATTCGGGCGGGCTATCGGAATCCCAACGCCCTCAAAGTACTGTACGGCGCAAAAGCGCTGTTTGGGGTACTGATTCCGGTGATCACTGGGGTGGTGCTGCTCAACTCCAGCATGGATTCAAGCAATAAGTTCGCGGCCATGGTAGCGGCTGTCGCCATCGGCTTTTTTGGTCCCAACGAGTATGTACGCATGGTCGCGAAGAAGCGGCAGAAGCAGATCCATCGGGGACTGGCCAATGCTCTGGACCTGCTGGTGGTTTGCGTAGAGTCGGGTCTGGGACTCGACCAGGCGATTTTGCAGGTTGCAAAAGAGCTGGAGCACGCGCATCCGGAGATTACAGAGGAGCTGGCCATTGTAAATCTCGAACTGAAGGCAGGGAAACGAAGGGCAGAAGCGTTGCGCAACCTGGCGGATCGGACGGCGGTGGACGACCTCAAGAAATTGGTGGCCGTGCTGATTCAGGCTGATCGGTTCGGCACAGGGGTAGCTCAAAGTTTACGGGCTCATTCGGATTACATGCGGGTGCAAGCCCGGCAAATTGCGGAGGAAAAGGCCGCCAAGTTGGGCGTCAAACTGGTTTTTCCCATTTTCTTTTGCATTCTGCCCTCCTTGTTCGTGGTGACGGTGGGGCCGGTGGTCATGCGCATCATGCGGCAACTGTTGCCGATGATGAATAACATGTAGCGGAGAATATTTCGCCGGAAAGGAGAAAAACGATGGATAGCTCGATGATTCGAATCGTTTGCGCTGTGCTCGCAGTCCTGTTTTTGGGGCTGATCGTTTTGCGCCGCAAGAAGAGCGCGGAATAGGATGACGAGCGCTAAGCGTACGGCGCGCGCCGCAAAGCATCTTGGAAAATGCTCGGCGCCGCGCTCCGTCCTGGCGCCTGTCTTGTAGAGGAATCAAGGCGTGGAAGAGCCGTCCCCCGCGCTGCTAGGTAGAGGGGCGGCAATAGCCGGAAATTTGTTTTCAGGGAGTTAATCGTTTATGCTGAGCAAGTCTTATTGGTGGAAGAGTACTCTAGCCGCGACGCTGGCCGCCGCGGCCTGGGGAGGAACCTTTGGCACGGTGGTACCGATTGGAGGACAGGCCTCGGGCGTGGCGCTCGACGAACCACGAGGCGTCCTCTATATCGCGAATTTCACCGCGAATCAAATCGATGTCATGTCGCTATCCAATTATGCGATCCAGACCTCGATCAGCGTGGCTGCTCAACCCAGCTCGCTCGCTGTCTCGCCTGACGACCATTTCCTGGTGATCACGCATTTCGGCAATGCGGCCCCGCCAGCGACGTCGACCAACGCGGTGACGGTGATTGATCTCACCACCTCCGCCAAACAGACCTTCGCTCTGGGCAGTCCGCCGCTGGGAGTGGCTTTCGGAATTGATGGCCTGGCGTTAGTGGTCACGACCACCGACTTCCTGCTGCTCGACCCGGTCTCCGGAACCACCCAGGAACTGTCCACTATCGCGGGCGTCGTGGCAAAAACTTTACCACAGCCCCCGGCGAGTTTCCCGCCGAATATCGTCGCCGCCACGGTAGGAGCTTCTGCGGACGGCACCGTTATTTATGGATTCAGCGACACGCTACTATTCCGCTACGATGTCGCCACCCAAACTCTTACTTCCGGACTTTACACCTCCTCGCCGACGCTCGGGCCGCGGGCCATCAGTATCAGCCAGGATGGAAGCTATTTCACTGCCGGCTGGACCCTCAAGGACAGCAACTTCTACAACATCTCGCAGTTTGCCAATATTTCCGGAGCCCTGAATGTCGGCACCACGGCCATCGATTCCGCCCACAACGTTATTTACGCCCAGATGCCGCCACCGGGAACACTGCCGCCTCCCACCCTACAAATCGTGGCATCTGATAATTTGACAGTTACCAACACGATCAATCTACCGGAGAATTTCGGAGGCAATAGCGTGTTGTCCAGCGACGGCTCCATGCTGTACGGTGTTTCCGATAGCGGCGTTATGGTTCTGCCCGTAAGTGCATTAAACCAGGCTCATCAGGTAATAGCGACTCAACAGGACATGGTATTCCGCGGCAACTTCTGCAATCGGAATGTCGCCACGCAAAGCCTGACTATCGTCGATCCGGGCGGCAACAACACGGCCTTCTCCATTTCGAGCAACACCACCGGTTTAAACGTGAGTCCGGCAACCGGAATCACGCCCGCCACGATCACGGTCACGGTGGACCCCAACGTGTTTCAAAATCAGCAGGGCACCGTGGTCGCCTCACTGCAGATCCAATCCGGCCAGGCGGTGAATGTTCCGCCGCCAGTGCGCGTGCTCATCAATTCGCGCCAGCCGGATCAGCGCGGCAGCTTCGTGGACATCCCTGGCACGCTTGTGGACCTGCTGCCGGATCCAAATATCAACCGCGCCCGCTACTATGTTCTTCGCCAGGACATGAATCAAGTACTGGTGTTCAATTCGAAAAACAATACTCAAATTGCAACTTTTCGTACCGGCAATACGCCCAAGGGCATGGCCATAACTTTCGACCAGCAATACTTGTTGGTTGGTTGCGACAATTCCCACTACCTGAACGTCTTTGATCTAGACACTCTGCAGGCTGTTTCGCCGGTCCGCATGTTCAACGGCGACTATGTTCAATCGGTGGCCTCTTCATCGAATGCAATTCTAGCCGTTACGCGTGACGCAGGCGGCGGAAACCCGAATGTTCACAGCATCAGTCTGATAACTAACACCAGTTCGCAATTGCCGAGCCTGGGCGTCTACACCAACTCGGTTCCACTGAACTCCGTATTGACCGCTTCGAGCAATGGCTCATCGATTCTTTTGGCGGGTGCCGACGGAACCGTCATGTTGTATGACGCGAATAGCGGTACATTCACCACTTCGCGCAAGGATTTCACCGCGCTGTCTGGCGCCTATGCCGCTTCTAATTTCAACCTGTACGTGGTGGGAAACAATTTGCTGGATGCATCCGGTGTCCCGGTCACGCAGTTTGAGTCCGGGACCGGTTCCGCCTCCGGATTTGCATTTGTCGATCCAGCGGCCTTCCGAACCACAGCCGCGCCTGGGGCTGCCGGCGCCCAGAGCAGTGCGCCTGGCATTATCGAACGGCTGGATCTGACTAACATCAGCAATACGGCGAGCTTGGCCACGCCCATGGTGGAAGCTCCCTTGCTCGGTTCCACCGCTGCCGCTTTCACCAGGACACTCGCGCCGCTTCCGGATCAAAGCGCCATCGTGAACTTGACCATTTCAGGCGTCACCATTCTGCCTCCGGACTACGACGCCGCAGTCGCTCCGCCGCAAATCAACACCGTAGTCAATGCGGCCGATCTCAGCGGTGATATCGCCCCTGGCGGATTGATCACATTGTTTGGTACACAATTGAGCCCGGTCAACCTGGCCAGCGCCGAAATGCCGCTGCCCACGGCACTCGCCAACAGCTGTCTCACCGTCAACGGGCTCCCCATGCCAATTCTGTTCGTGTCTCCCACTCAAGTGAACGCGCAGATGCCGTTTGAAGCCGTAGGCGATGTAACGCTCATCCTTCAGACGCCCGGCGGAAACAGCGACAACTACAATCTGGTGGTCCAGGCGAACGCCCCGAGCATCTTCCGCGTGCCTGCGCCCAATAATACGACCGTTCCCACCATCATTCGCAACGACGATGGAGGACTCGTCACCGCCTCGCATCCGATTCACCGCAACGCCAACGAAGCGTTGGTGATCTATACCACCGGACTGGGCGCTACTTCGCCAGCCGTACCCGACGGCATGCCAGGTCCAAACAGTCCGTTCGCTGTCGCGATCACCGCACCAACGGTAACTCTGGGAGGCGTATCGCTTCCCGTGCTTTACTACGGCCTGGCCCCGGGCGAGGTCGGAGTATATCAGATCAATGTCTCCGTACCCGGCAGCGTTCCTGTGGGTTTAGACGAGCCGTTCGTAATCACCCAGGGCAGCAGCTCGACTTCGGTCGGCGTGCGCGTGGTCGACTAGCTCGAACTATCGATGGAATCTCGAAATTGTGGAGTAGAATGAGGACAATAATGAAACATTTTCTGCCTGTAATGTTTTTGACGCTCGTGGCCACCGCGCCCGCTGCGTTCGCACAGAATTGGGAGGTCGGCGTGGCGGGCGGCGGCAACTTCTACACTTCGCAAACGTTCACCAACCCGGAAGGGAACGCTTCCGCCAAGTTAGCCAGCGGTTTCATCGTAAGCGCTTGGCTCGGCAACAATACCAGTGGGCAGTTTGGCGGTGAGCTTAGGTACGACTACGAGCACTCCGACCTCAATCTGTCCTCCGATGGCACCAACGTGAGCTTCGGGGGAGCTCAAACCAACGCGATCCACTATGACGCGGTCCTACGCTTCGCTTCCCACGAAGCACGCGTTAGCCCTTATGTCACGGCCGGGGTAGGCATCAAAGACTACTCAGGAACCGGCAAAGAGCAGGTCTTCCAGCCTCTCTCCGACATCGCGCTGCTCACGAAGACCAGCCAATTCAAACCTCTGATCGCAGTGGGGGGCGGTGTTAAGTTCCAGCTCGCAAGCAATGTTCAGTTCCGGGTGGAGCTTCACGATTTCTTGACGCCTTTCCCGGACAAAGTCATTGCCCCGGCGCTGGGTTCGAAAGTCGGCGGCTGGCTATCTGATTTCGCCGTCATGGCGGGTATTAGCTATAGCTTCTAGAAGTGGTGGTTTTTAGACTGTTCTCCTGCCTTGCTGCTCGCGGAGCCGGGTCCCACTTCCGGCACCGTGAGCAGCAACGTTTGTGGCAGCCTGCCAGTGGCTGAGCGTACTATGGTCGATCTGATCACAACAACACTATGAGTAACGCAGCCAGCGTAACCACCATCCTGATGGCCGCCTTGGCCCTTTACGTCATCTACACCAGGCTTAAGAACTGGCTCGAGAGCAACGTACCGATCTTTTACTACGTTTTCCTGGTCATTTACATGCGGGCCATAGAGGGCAGCGTGCCGATCTGGCTAAGCCTGGCCGGAATGTGTTGCGCACTGATCCTGCGCTTTGAATTCATGAATGAGCTCTTCATCAAGGTGGTGAAGTTCATTGAGATGGCTATACTCGCCGTAATTATTTATCTTTGTGTGACTATGGTTTGGCAATTCTAACGTCTACTTCTCCACTGGCAACCCCGAACCCTGATAAGCCCGCCACCCGCCATCCAATGAAATAACGCCCGTATATCCCATCTTGCGCAGCGCATCGCCGGCCAGCGCCGATCGGAAACCTCCCCCACAGTACAGCACTAGAGTGGTCGCCTTATCCGGCACCTTGGATTCAATATCACGCTCGATAATTCCCTTCCCCAGATGCAGCGACCCGGCCGCGTGGCCAGCCGCCCACTCGCCGTCTTCGCGAACATCGATCAGCAGGTGCGCGTCGCCCGAAGAAACCATCTGCTTGTATCGCTCAATGTCGATCTCGCGGATGCGCGATTTGGCGTCATTCACCAAGGCCAGAAACCCAGGATTATGTGCTTTCGGAGTACTCATGTTCAACTCTCCCGCTGGATCCGCGCGCCCACGCGTGCCAGTTTTTCTTCGATTCTCTCATAGCCGCGGTCAATATGATACACGCGATCCACCACGGTTTCGCCGCGCGCCACCAGGCCGGCCAGGACCAGCGACGCACTGGCGCGCAGATCGGAGGCGATCACCTGCGCGCCCGTCAGCTCAGCCACCCCCGCCACAATGGCTTGCCGCCCTTCCACGCGGATATTCGCGCCCATGCGCCCCAGTTCCTGCGTATGCATGAAGCGGTTTTCGAAAATAGTCTCCGTAACAAACGAGATGCCCTCCGCCAGCGTCAACATGGCCATGTACTGCGCTTGCAAATCGGTAGCGAATCCCGGATATTCTTCGGTAGTAATGTCGGTGGCGCGTAACCTGGATGAGGCGCGCACTCGAAGCGCGCTCGCGCCGTCGAGTGAAACCTCAGCACCGGCCTGCCGCAGCTTGGCGGCCAGGGCGTCCAGGTGCTGGGGTACACAATTCTCAATCACCAGATCGCCGCGTGTCATCGCTCCGGCAATCAGAAAAGTGCCGGCTTCAATGCGATCGGCAATAATGGTGTGCTTGGCGCCGTGCAGCCGGTCCACGCCTTGCACACGGATGGTGGAAGTTCCGGCGCCCTCGATGCGCGCACCCATCTTGTTCAACAACTCCGCGAGGTCCTGCACCTCCGGTTCCCGCGCCGCATTTCCGATTACCGTTTCGCCGTGAGCCAAAACAGCAGCCATTAACACATCCTCGGTGCCGGTGACGGTAATGCGGTCGAACTGCACCAAGCCGCCTTTAAGGCCCAGTGGCGCCGCTGCTTCCACATAACCGTGCGACTGGCTAATTTCGGCGCCCAAGTGCTCCAGCGCCGCAACGTGCAGATTGATGGGCCGCGCTCCGATGGCGCATCCACCCGGCATGGACACACGCGCGGTACCCGTGCGCGCCACTAGCGGTCCCAGCACCAGGCTAGAGGCGCGCATGGTTTTCACCAGATCGTAGGGCGCTTCCGGACGCTCCAGCTTTTCGGCTCGCACGGTCACCAACTCACCAACCACATCCACGCGTGCGCCCGTGTGCTCCAGCAACTGGATCATGGTGCGGATATCGCGCACCGGTGGAATCCGCTCCAGTGTTACCGGCTCCTCGGTGAGCAGGCATGCGGCCAGCGCGGGCAGCGCGGAATTTTTCGCGCCGCTGATGGCGATGCGCCCCTTGAGCGATGTGCCGCCCTGAATCCGGAACTTATCCATGCTACGTTTTCAATGCCTCCGCAATGCGCCCATCCGCGCCGGCGAGCTTGGCCTCCGCCTCCGCCCGATCGAGAGCCAGCCGCGCCATCACGATCGCCGTCTTGACGTTGCCGTTCGCCTGCATCAACAGCTCGCCGGCGCGCTCGTGACTCACGGACGCCGATTGGGCGATGATACGCCGCGCCCGATCCTCCAGCTTGCTGTTGCGAGGCGCCACGTTCACCATCAGATTGCCGTACACATACCCCAGCCGGATCATCACAGCCGTACTGATCATATTTAGCACCAGCTTGGTGGCTGTGCCAGCCTTCAGGCGCGTCGAACCGGTAATCACTTCAGCGCCGCACAGCGGCGTAATGGCGATCTCCACGGCGCGAGAAAGCTCGGAACCGGGCGTGCAACTGATTCCGATGGTCAGCGCCCCCAGCTCCCGCGCCATCGCCACCGCACCTAGCACGTAAGGCGTTCGGCCGCTCGCAGCGATGCCGACCAAAGCGTCGCTAGCTGTGAATCCGCGCCGCTCAAGATCGTGCTTTCCCGTCTCAGGATCATCCTCGGTTGCTTCGGTGGATTTGGCCAGCGCCGCAGCGCCACCTGCCATGATTCCCTGCACCAGGTCCGGCGCCACATTGAAGGTAGGGGGGCACTCGGCCGCGTCCAACACCCCCAGCCGGCCGCTGGTCCCCGCTCCGATATAGAACAACCGCCCGCCCTTCCGCATGATTTCGACAATGCGCTCGACAGCCTGGGCAATCCGCGGGATCTCAGCCGACACCGCGCCCGCAACCTTCCCATCCTCGTCATTCATGATCCGAAGAATCTCAGCGGTCGGCTTGGCGTCAATGTCGCGGGATGCGGCATTCGGCTGCTCAGTAAGAAGGGTGTCGAGACTCATGAATATTATTTAATGTTCAAGTTTCAACGTCCGGACACGAAAAGAGCGCCGGAGGTAGCTCCCTCGCGACGCCCTGGTTGTTCAGTGTGCTCTTTCCAATCCTTGCAGCCGCTTAAACGCTGAAGGAACTCCCGCACCCGCAGGTGTTCTTCACATTGGGATTGTTGAACTTGAAACCGGAGCCTTCCATAGTCTCGACGTAGTCCACTTGGACGCCGTCCAAATACAGCAGGCTGGCTTGGTCGATGAAGACCTTGAGCCCGTCGAAAGTGTATGTTTTATCAAGCATATTCGGCGTATTCTCGAAGGCCATCGAATAGCTGAATCCGGAACAACCGCCGCCCACCACGGCGATCCGTAGCCCGCTGGGCTTAGGATCCTGCGTGTCTAGGATCTCCCTAACCTTCGTTACGGCAGTTTCAGTTAATTGCACCATGGCGTTAAAATCCTCTCCTGTAGGAACTTTCCCCGAAATTTCATTATCACTCGAAGGCCATTCTCTGGCAAGCCCTAAGGCGTGCGGTCACTCAGCCTACTACTTCGATGCTAAACTCCCCCTTAGGATGCAGCGCCCCGCCAGGAGGACCCAAACTCGGTGCCAACCGCTTGCAACCGCAGACGGTTGGGGTACGTCTCCCAAGATGTATGAAGGGTTTGGCAGACGTACTCCCGTTTCCGATTTCCTCAACCGAGCCTCGGGTCAAAACCAGAGTGGACCATCGGAATACTGAAGAAGCAGCGCTGGTCCGCAGGGTCCAAGCCAGGGACGAGCTCGCTTTCCGCGAGATCGTGGAGCGGTATCAAGCCAAGGTCTTCTCGATTATCTTTGGAATTCTACGCAATCATAACGATGCGGAAGATATCGCTCAGCAGGTGTTCTCGAAGATCTATTTTTCTATCAAGAACTTCGATTTCCGCAGTTCCCTGCTGACCTGGATTTACAAGATCACTGTAAACGAGTGCTACGACTACTTGCGCAAGAAGAGGGTGCGCAAGTTGGTTTACGAAAGCGATTTCTCGGAAGAAGACGCCCAGCGGATGCAGAATACCGATACGGCTATTGACCAGAAGCCGGCGGTGGACACGCAGCTTGCGCAGCGCGACCTGGTGGTAAAACTTCTTGGAAAGCTGTCGCCGGAAGACCGCAGCCTGCTGCTGCTGAAAGAAGTGGAGGGGCACTCGGTGGAGGAGTTGGCCCACATGACCGGAATGAACGAGAACACCATTAAGGTGAAGTTGTTCCGGGCCCGGCAAAAGCTGGTGAAAGCGTCCCAGAGGCTGAAACGCGCGCCTGGCCAAACGCCCGGCCAAATGATCGTGTAAGTTGATGGCGTAAAGTGTGATACAACGTATCAGAGAGTTTTGGATCAAGCAGTTATAAAAAAGCGGACAAGCAGATCCGTAAGTTTTGAATTCGGCAGTCATTTGAGGGAAGAAGCTATGCATCAACCAATCAGGGACAACCTTGAGGAATTTCTGAAGGGTTCCACCCGGCAGGTTCCGCAAGAGTTTCATCAGCATCTGGAAACGTGCGAGGATTGCGCGGCCGAGCTTCGCCTGTATCAGGGACAGGCGGAGATGTTGCGGTTGCTGCAGCCGAACCGCGATTTGGATCCGCGCGCGGGTTTCTATGCCCGCGTCATGGACACAATCGAGCAGGAGGGCCGCTCCTCCATCTGGTCGGCGTTACTACGCCCCACCTTCGGCCGTCGCTTGGCCATGGCATCGGCGGTCGTGGTGATGCTTCTGGGCACCTATTTCGTGACCACAGAAAGTATCGAACCTCAAGTTGCGTCCACGGACGTGGTCTTTACGGGCGCGCCGTCGGCGGCATCGGCCGATCAGGACAGCCTTCAGCAGCAACGGCAGCGTGACGCGGTGTTAGTCAATCTGGCCGCCTACCACGAATGAGCGATATGGTCGCGGCCGATCGCGCATCCTGGCAGAATCCCCGCATCCTGGCTCTGCTGCTGCTGATCTTTTTGTGCGGCGCCTTGGCGGGAGCTCTGGCTATGCGCACGAGTCTGCATACCAAGTTGCACCGGGGCGCGGCGCCCTATTGGAAGGATTCGAGCGCCCAGCTTTTCTCCTACGACAAGCTTAAGACGGAACTAAATCTCACCTCCGAGCAATCCGAACGGCTGAAGACCATTTTGGACGATTTCGTAAAGTATCACGAAGATCTGGAAGCGCAAATCGAAGACATGCGCGCCACTGGAAAAAACCGGATTGTCCAAATGCTGACGCCCGAACAACGCCAGAAGTTCGAGCGCCTGTGCAATCAGCTGCCCACCAATTAAGTCGTTAACAAACAATCAGTTACAGCGCTAAAACGCGGTTTCACAGATACCTATTGCAATCACCCTACTACGATGATATTCTGGGGTCGCAACGTGGATTGATTTAAAGGCTTTGCCGCGAGGCAGGGCTCGCTAATTGCAACCACGATAAAAAGTGCTAAAGGTGAGTCGGTCTTCACGAAACTAAACCCCTGTGGCACACGCCCAGGGGCTTTTTATTTGGACCGGGTCACTCTGAGAGGAGTTTTTTCTCTATGATTACCCGGCCAAGCCACTCGGCTCCGGCATTATTCGGCCAGGAAGGTGAACTGGTCTTACTGCGGATTGCGGTTGAACCCCGATTATTGGAAGATCTGCTGGAGGCATTAGCGCGGCTGGATTTCCCAGTAAACCCTCAGCTCTATCACCGGCCGGCGCAAGTTACAGTGGAGTTTCCGGCCTATTCAGCTCGCGTGGAGGAAGTCCGTGAGGCCCTCCATCGGCAGGGCTTCAGCGAGGCCAGTTTGGAGGTCGCAAGCGGCCTTGAGTTGGCCAGCGCTTAATGCTGGATGCCGGGAAGGCCCGCGCGCAACTTCTTCTCAGAGCACTTCCGCTCCACTGCTTTTAGCAGGCGGGAGTGAACGTCCTGAGGCAGGGTCTGAGGCAACACACCTTTGTACACCTGAATTGTCTTCTTTGTCGTGTCGAGAATCACAAAACAATTCGGGCATTGCGTGATGTGCGACTCAATCCGGCGGCGGAGCTCGATGTCCCCAGTCTCATCGAGATAATCGTTGAGTTCCTGAAGGAACTCCTTACATGTAAGCAAAAACGTCGTCCCCTTTCCGCTTGAAGAAACGCGTCAGCTTCTCGCGAAGCTGCAGCCGTGCTCGTAGCAGCCGACTTTTCACCGCTGGAACCGAGATCCCCAAGGCCTCGGCAGCCTCTTCGGTGCTCAGTTCTTCGATGTCTCGAAGCACGAAAACGGTTCGGAAAGCTGGGCGTAGACCCTGGACCGCTTCGTCCAAAATCTGCCCCAGCTCCTCGCGGGAGTACTTTTGTTCCGGGTTTTCGTCCCAAACCGCGATCTCGCGGACCACCGTATCCTCCCCGGTATCCACCGGTTCGTCCAAGGGCACGCTGCGATCCGACTTACGCTTCCGGAGCTTCATCAAGGATTCGTTCACAGCGATGCGAACGATCCAGGTATAGAACTTGGATTGTCCCTGGAAATCGCCCAGGTGCTCGAAGGCCTTGAGAAAGGTCTCTTGCAGGACGTCTTCGGCGTCCTCGTCATTCTGGGTGATGTGTTTCGCCAGGCGAAAGATCTTGCGTGAATAGCTGTTTACCAGCTCGTTGAAAGCCGCCAGATCGCCCTCGCGAGCCTTGGCAACCAGAGCTGATTCGTCGAAAATTCCCGCTTCTTGAGTGGCAGGCATTTTCTTCATGGTAACAGGCTGCTCGGGATCGGGGGCTAGGGACTGGGGGCGACGTCCTGCATCCTCGCCCACTCGGAATTCGCGCAGGCGCGGAACTCCAAAATCGGGACGCCGTGACGCTGCCGCCACAGCCAATAATCATTTCGGAGATCGGCCCAGGAGTTCCGCATGACGGTCGGTTGCCGCCGCGTGTCCAGCGTGAAATGATGCGCGTACTCATGAGGCAACACCTTTTCGCCCGCGTCCCGCAAGCCCAAAAAGATCTTATAGAACGGATCCGGTGCAAATCCCGGCATGCGCGGACGCGGCCCTATGGATTGCCCGCCGGTCCGATCCCGGTCAATGTCGTAACCAAGCGCGTCGGTGACGAACAAGTTGATCATTTTCGGTGCGAGAAATTTCTCGGGAATCTCCGAATATCCCTGTTGGCGAAGATAGGCTCCTTCCGTTACGCTAACCTCGAAGAAGATCCCGCTGACGGCGTATTCGCTCCGTGACTTCTCCTGATGTCGCTTGAACAAAGTCAGTTCGCCTTCGGTTAAACCTCTGCCCGCGTGCGCTCCGTGATCGAACATCAAATTCACGCTGATCACGATGGGTTTCAAAGGCTCGGGCTTTCGAGCTAGGAACCCGGCAGCCAAAAGGAAGAAGTTCCTGCGATCCATCAGTAATTCAGACTATACGACTTCGCCCAACCACCCTTTGTTACGCTGGATCGGTGTGGTGGACAAAGCTAGCGCTTCGCATCGCGATCGTCGTAGGCATCGTTACCGGCATCACGGCAGTCTGTTTTCGGCTGATTCCCGTAAACGCTACCACGGTGGGTTTCGCATACCTGGTGGCCATCCTGTTCATAGCCACGCACTGGGGACTCACGGAGGCGCTGGTGGGTTCGTTCGCGGCAGTGGGATGCTTCAACTATTTCTTTCTTCCGCCCATTCGCACTTTCACGGTCGCCGACCCACAAAACTGGGTAGCGCTCATCGCGTTTCTGGCAACTTCCATCACCGCGAGTCATTTCTCCACCCAGGCCAAGAAACGCACCTTGGAAGCCATGGACCGGCAGCGGGAGATGGAAAAACTATACGCCTTGAGCCGGTCCATCCTCCTGATTGAGCCCTCGCGGCCTGTGCCGAAGCAGTTAGCCATGCAAATTGCGCAAAGCTTCGCGGCGGAAGCGGTAGCGCTTTACGACCGCGAATCGGGCGAGTTCTTCCGCGCCGGACCCGAGGATTTCCCGGATTCAGACGGCCGGCTCCGGCAAGCCGCCATCGAGGGAACACTTTTTCGCGACGCCGCGGCACGCACCGTGGTCACCTCCGTCCGGTTGGGCGCGCGGCCCATCGGAAGCTTGGGAATCCACGGCGTGGCTCTATCGGACTCGGCCCTGCAGGGGCTCAGCAACCTAGTGGCGATTGGACTGGAACGGTTACGAGTGCAGGACGCCGCGAGCAAAGCCGAAGCCGCACGCCAGAGCGACGAATTGAAATCTACATTGTTGGACGCGCTGGCGCACGAGTTCAAGACGCCCTTGACATCCATCAAGGCAGCCAGCACCGCGCTGCTTTCGAGTAACGCGCTAAAGCCAGAGCAACAACGCGAACTGCTCTCCATCGTGGACGAGGAGACGGACCGCCTGAGCGTGCTGGTAACCGAGGCCATCCAAATGGCGCGCATTGAGGCCGGGCGCGTAGTTCTCAGAAGAGAAAGTCATTCGGTCGAAGAGCTGGTGGAATCGGTCCTGAACAAACTTCGAACAGTTGTGGAGGACCGAAAAGTCCGCGTGAATATTGCACCTGGCCTGCCACGAGTGTGGGTCGATGGCGAACTGATTGAAGTGGCCCTGCGGCAGCTGGTCGACAATGCGCTTAAGTATTCACCGGCAGGCTCTCCGGTTTCCTTGGCGGCGGAATCAAAAGATGGCCGCGTGATCGTGAGCGTGTCCGACCGCGGACCAGGCATCCCGGAAGCCGAGCAGAGCCGGATTTTCGAAAAATTCTATCGCGCGGAGGCTTCGCGCCAGATCCCGGGCGCTGGACTGGGATTGGTGATCGCCCGCGAGATCATTCACGCGCACGGTGGTGAGATATGGGTCGACAGCAAGCCGGGGGAAGGATCGACGTTTCAGTTCTCGCTTCCATCCGCGACCAAGGAACAGGCATGAAGAATCTGCAACAAGCTATATGAGCGCTGGACGAATCCTGGTGGTGGACGACGAGCCACAAATTCGGCGCGTTATGAGAATGTCCTTGACCGGCGAAGGGTATGAAGTGGAAGACGCCCGGACCGGCGAGGAGGCACTGGAAAAGCTGCGCGCCAGCCGCTACGATCTGGCGCTACTCGATTGGAACCTGCCTGGAATGGGGGGCCTTGAAACCTGCCGTCAGGTGCGCGCTTCCTCCGACATGGCCATCATTATGCTCACTATCCGGAATGCCGAACGGGATAAAGTGCAGGCTCTAGACGCCGGGGCTGACGATTTCATCACCAAGCCGTTCAGCATGCCGGAGCTGCTGGCGCGAATTCGCGCGGCGCTCCGCCGGATGCCGCTTTCTCCAGAAGCGGGACCGCAGCGAATTACCATCGATAATGTCGAGATCGATTTTCAAACCCGCAAGGCCATCGTGGGCGGAAACGAAGTGCGCCTTACGCCGAAAGAGTTTGAGCTGTTGCGCTATCTGGTGCTGCATCCGAACAAAGCCATACCTCACCGCGAGCTGCTGCAGGCGGTCTGGGGACCGGATTATGGTGAGCAGGTGGAATATCTGCGGGTGTTCGTCAAACAATTGCGCCGCAAGATTGAGCCGCATCCGGAGAAACCGCAGTACATCCTGACCGAGCCCTGGGTGGGATACCGGTTTAATTTGCCGGACCAAGCGTGAAAATCGCCGGCCCCGTTACCGAACCGCGAGCGTAAGCGACCAGTGCTTTTGATTCCTTCGCGGCCGATCCCCTAACCGCTTCTCGGGCTACAATCACTAGCGACGCCGACTCATGAAAGAACGCATCACGTTAATGCTCCGCCGCGCGATGTACAACCTGCGTGGCGGAT
This sequence comes from Bryobacteraceae bacterium, assembly GCA_050011295.1. Taxonomy (GTDB): domain Bacteria; phylum Acidobacteriota; class Terriglobia; order Bryobacterales; family Bryobacteraceae; genus Palsa-89. The sequence goes on along the minus strand of JBEKJJ010000004.1, from coordinate 12,340 downwards.
TCCTGGTCCGGCCGCTGATCATCGCGCTGGCATTGGGAGGCGCCGGCACGTTGTTGTCCTGGATGGAAGAAGAATCACCCAGCTTTAGCGCCTGGGTGCCGAAAGCGCTGTTCCCCTCCCACGCCGATCCGCAAGTGGCGCAGGTAATCCTCGCCGGCATCGCGGCCTCCATCATGACCGTGGTGTCCATCGTTTTCGCCATTCTTCTGATGACGCTCACGCTGGCCTCCATGCAGTTCTCGCCGCGCATTATCCTGAGCTTTGCCCGGGACCGCGTGACGCAATGGACGCTCGGAATTTTCCTCGGAACTTTTTCGTATTGCATGGCTGCCCTTCCCGCGGCACGCTCGCTGCCCAAGCCTTTCGCACCAGTCGCAACAGTCCTTGGCGCCATGCTGCTGGCCTTCGCCTGTGTGTGCTGGCTGCTCTTTTTCATTCACCATATCTCGCAAGCCATCAGCGTTAACCAGATTGTGGACAAGATCGCCTCTGAAACGGACGCCATGATCGATCAAATGATGCCCTTTCCACACCGGATCGAGCGCGTGGCTGAGGATGATCCGCTGCGCGGGTACGCTTTCGAAACCCCCGTCCCCAACGAGGTGTCCGGATATATTCGGTTCATCGACACCAAGCGCCTGGTTGCGCTGGCGAAGTTGTACCGCGTGAAGGCGCGCGTCCCGCGGAGAGTGGGCCACTTCGTTCCAGCGGGCATCCCGCTAGTGCTGGTGTCCAAAGGAGACCGGCTGCCTACTGAAGGAATCGCTGCCTTTCGAGGAGCGTTCGATCTGGGCCCGTCCCGAACCTTACAGCAGGATGTGGAGTTCGGCGTCCTTCAAATCGTGGACATCGCTTTGAAAGCCATCTCCCCAGCGGTGAACGATCCCAGCACAGCCATAAGCTGCGTGGATCAACTGAGCCGCATCCTGATCCGCTTCGCATCGCGCGAGCCGCCCGCGTCTGAGCTGTACGACCCACCGGGCGTCTTGCGCATCAGCCTCGCCTGGATTGATTTCGAGAAGCTGTTGGATTCCGCCTTTGAGCAGATCCGCATGTATTCGAAAACGGATGTCGCGGTCAGCCTGCGGATGCTGCGCGCCTTGGGCGATATAGCCGCCACCACCACCGATCCGAACTTCCGTCGGTTACTTACGAACCGGGGACAACGCATCGTGGCCGGCTGCGCAGAAAAACTGCGCGAAGAGGAGCTAAAGGAAATTCGCGGACGTTTGGAGACCCTGGAAAGATTGATTGCCTAAGGCTCAAGGACGCGAGTCCTCACGTTCGCGCTCGCGCTTCTTGAACCTCGCGAACGTGCTGATTAAATCGCGCTCGACCGATTCGCGTAGCTTTCGCCAAGTAAGCTCCTCGCAGGCGATGATCTCCTCGCCTCTCTTTTCACTCGTGAGCTTGGTGTCTTCCATCAAAGTCAGCCCGTCCCAGCGGATTTTCGAATCCCGGCTCGATCATTCAGTTTCGCGAACCAGAAACCAGAAACAAGAAACCAGAAACCAGTCTCCCGTTCGTTCAATAATAGTAACGTACACCAATGCCAGCAACCGTCGCCCGCAAACGCACTCCGGAAGAACTCCTGCAGCAAGCCCAGGCAGAAGAAACTTACGAGCGTAGAGGCAAGCTGAAAGTCTTCCTAGGCTATGCGTCCGGGGTGGGAAAATCCTTTCGCATGTTGGACGAAGGCCGGCGGCGCTACGAGCGCGGACAAGACGTAGTGGTCGGCGCCATCCAGCCTAAGACTTCGCCCGAGACCGATGCGTTGCTGAGCAAACTGAAAGTCATCCCTTTGAAGAACATCGATGGCGTCCCGGTGATGGATCTCGTGGCCATCCTAGCGCGGCATCCCGCCGTGTGCTTGGTGGATGGCATGGCGTACGACAATCCGCCGGGTTCCAAAAACCCCAGTCGTTGGCAAGATGTGGAGGAAATGCTGGAGGCGGGCATCTCGGTAATCTCCTCCGTCAATATTCAGTACATCGACGAGCTGCGCGACCGCGTGGAAAAGATTACGCACAAAAGCGTGAAGCAGACCGTTCCGCTGAGCTTCCTGCATTCCGCCGACGAGGTGGTAATCGTGGATGCGCCCCCTGAAATGTGCATGACGCGCGCCGGCGACGGGCAAAATGGAGACGAAGTTTCGAGTGAGGCGCAAAAGCTTTCCGAACTTCGCGAGATCGCTCTATTGCTGGCCGCCGACGTAGTGGACCGTCAACTGGAAGCCTATCTGCAGCGCAACGGAATCACGCAGACCTTCGGCGCGCAAGAGCGGATACTGGTGTGTGTTACACCCCGGGCCAACGCGGCGGCTATGATCGAGAGCGGACGGCGCAACGCCGAGCGTTTTCACGGCGACCTGACGGTGGCCTATGTGAGCCAGCCCGAAATCTCCGCCGACGATCAAGCCGCGCTGGAGCGGAACCTGGCCATCGCGCGCGACGCCCAGGCGCACGTTGAGCTTCTGGATGGAGAAGACCCCATCGATACCATCCTCGATTTTGCCCGCGAGCGCGGCATCACGCAAATTTTCGTGGGTCACAGCGCCCGCGAGAAATGGTGGGAGCGGCTTACCGGCACTCCACTCGATCGCTTGATTCGCGGCGCCAACGACATCGACGTGCGCGTGTTTCCTCATTAATCCATGGCAGAGCGCCAACCGTCCGGAAAACTCAAGATCTACCTCGGCTATGCCGCGGGCGTGGGTAAGACCTACCAAATGCTGGAAGAGGCCCAGGAGATGAAACGGCAGGGCCGCGATATTGTCATCGGCTACTTTGAGCCGCACGGGCGAAAAGACACCATCTCGAGAACCGAGGGTTTGGAAAACATCCCGCGCCGGAGAATCGATTATCGCGGCACGGTTTTCGAGGAAATGGACACGGATGCAATTCTCGCGCGGCATCCGGAGGTCTGCGTGGTGGACGAGTTTCCGCACACCAACGTGCCGGGATCCACGCGCGTCAAGCGCTGGCAGGACGTACAGGCTTTGCTCGAAGCCGGAATCGACGTGCTGACTACCATGAACATCCAGCACCTGGAGAGCCTGAACGACCAGGTTTGGCAAATCACCGGAATACGCGTCCGGGAAACCATTCCGGATTGGGTGATGCAGCAGGCCGATCAGGTGGTGATGGTGGACCTCACTCCTCGCGCCTTGCTCAATCGCCTGGCTCGCGGCGTGGTCTACTCGCCGGAAAAGGCCCAGAAGGCCATCGAGAACTTCTTTCAGGAATCCACGCTGGTGGCTTTGCGTGAGTTGGCCCTGCGGCAGACCGCGCACGAAGTGGAAATCCGGCAGGTGGATTATGAGTCGCCCGGCTTTCAAACGGCGCCGGTCAACGGGGACGAAGCAGACCCCGGCGCCACACCCCGAACCAGCGACCGGATTCTGATCCACGTGACCGGTGACCCGTCCACCGCCATGCTGATTCGCCGTGGAAAACGCGTGGCTGATTATCTTCATGCGGATTGCTTCGCCGTCGCCATTTCCCCGGATAACGATTCTCGCGACGCCGCGGAGCGTGAAGCCGTGGAACGCCACTTGAATTTCGCGCGTAACCTGCACATTGAGGCGCGCATGCTGCAAGGTGGCGATGTTGCGAAAACGCTGGTGGAATTCGCGCGGCTCAATGGCGTGACTCACTTGTTCCTGGCCAGGCCGCGGCAGAGCCAATGGCCGTCCGCGTTTCGCAAGACCATCGTCCAGCAAGTGGTCCGGCTGGCCAGCGATATGCAGGTAATCATCGCGGCAGACCGCGGTCGAAGCCATCCGAGTGACCGGCCGCAGCCTGCTCAGTAACCGATCCGCAAGTCGTGGCGCAAGTCTCCGACTTGCGAGCTTTGAACAACCTATACTAGTTGCTAATGAGCCGACATACCTTGGTTTGCTATGCCGCCGCCCTCACAGCTTTATCGTGTTACGCCGTCGCACAAAGTGCTGGCGTAAAGCGCCCGGACATCGTCGGTGTAGCGCACATCGGTTTGAAGACCAACGACCTGGCGGCCGCGCGGAATTTCTACGGGCACGATCTCGGGTTTGCGGAACCCTTCACCCTCGACAAACCCACCGGCGGATTGCTGCTCACCTATTTCAAGGTGAACGATCATCAGTATATTGAAGTGTTTCCGGAGCTGAAAAGTGAAACCGAGGACCGGCTTTCGCACATCGCGTTCGAAACTTCCGATGCCCGCGAACTGCGCGATTACCTGGCCAGCCATGGCGTCCAGGTCCCGGATGAGATTCACCCCGGCCGAGATGGAAACTTGAGCTTCATGATTAAGGATCCCGACGGCCACAACGTGGAGTTCGTCCAATACCTTCCCGGATCGTTGCACTCCAACAACTTTGGGAAGTTCATGCCGGATACCCGCATCTCGAACCATATGATTCACGTTGGCGTAACCGTGGCGGATCGCGACGCGGCCGACCGGTTCTACAAGGAGATCCTCGGCTTCCGCGAAACCTGGCACGGCGGCATGAAAGACGACCGCACGGATTGGGTGGATATGCGCGTTCCGGAAGGCACCGATTGGCTGGAATACATGCTCAACGTCCACAATCCTTCACCCCGAACTTTGGGCGTCATGCACCACGTGGCGCTCGGAGTTCCCAGCGTTGAGGCCGGCTATACGACTCTTTCAGCAAGGGGTATGCATATGGAGAAGCCACAGATCGGCCGGGACGGCAAGTGGCAACTGAACCTCTACGATCCGAACCTGACTCGATCGGAACTCATGGAGCCGAAGCCGGTGCGGACGCCCTGCTGCTCGCCGATGCAATAACGCCCGTTTCTCGTTTCTCGTTCCCAACGCAGTACATCCCTGATTCAAGACTACTTCCACTTCGCCGATATGGGATTTGTGTGCGGATCGGCGCGTCGGAACGCAGATCTGCCAAAGAAGGGATGGACCGGGTGGGTTTGGAATCTTCGGAAGCGGCAATTGCTGTCTATCGTGACGAACCGGATAGCGTGTTGGCGCTGCGGGGAGGTTTTCATATTGATCTAGCGCGCGAACTGCACCAGGCCGCGGTGCAATTGGCTGATACGGGCGGTGGGGTGATTGTCGATTGCAGCCAGACAGAGCATCTGGATGGCTGTGCCGTGCAGGTTCTGCTGGCTCTCAAGCGGGCGTTGGAACAACGCGGCGGATGGCTGCGCATGCGGGGAGAAAGCGCGGAGATTCGCAAATATTTGGGATGGGCCGGATTGTCTATTCATTTCCCCACCCGCGCTGCGAGTGACGCGGCGGCGGAAACGCCCGCGCCGCCCCGCAAACGGCGCAGAACGGCTCGTAAACCTGCGCTATGAACATTTGGAGGCTTCTTCGTTCCGCCCTTTCCAGAGGGCGCGGCCGTAAATTGATGGAGCTGGCCGAAGAAGTGGCCGGCCATTGGCCGCACCTGCCGAGCCTCGAAGGGCAGATCAGGGAAACCATCCAGCAAATGGAACGTGCCGTAACGGATGTATGCGGTGCTTTTGAAGGCATGGCGAAGCGGGCGCGCGAGAGCGTAGCCGCCTCTTCGCGCCTGCTGGGATCCGATAAGGGATCGGGCATCGAAGGGCTGCTGGCTGCCTCGCGCCATACCTTGGGCGAGCTGCAGCAACAGATCGAACGCGGCCAAGAGATCTCCGCTCATGTGATCGGGCACATGCAGCAACTGGAGAGTACGGCGGGCATTATCGTCAAGGCGCTGGCCGAAATCGACCGGATTTCGTTTGGAAGCAAGCTGGTGGCCCTGAATGCCAAGGTGGAGGCGGCGCATTTTGGCGAGCAAGGCGGCGCGTTCGGCGTGGTGGCGGACGAGATTGCCGCGCATGCACTCCGATCCGAAGAGATCACCGCGCATGTGGTGGAGGAGATGAAGCAATTACGCGCCACCGTGGCTGTGGCCTCCAGCAGCCTGACGGAAATGGCGCGCATGAGCGTGGATACGCTTGAAGCCAGCCGCACGGAGCTGGAATCGTCGCTCGGCGAACTTACTCGCACCCATGGCGAGATGGAAGCTACGCTCGCGGCCTCGGTGGCCGGCGGCGAGCAACTGGCCGGAGAGATCGCGCGCTCGGTGGTGGCGCTGCAGTTCCAGGACAGCGCCGCGCAGAGGCTTTCGCATGTGGCCGACGAGTTGGCGGAGATGCGCAAAACCGTGCACCTGCCGCTGGAATATCTGGCTCGCGAGACGCCGGTGCTGGGCGAGGCGCGGCGCAAGCAGGTAGGCGAACGCCTGGCGGCCCGCTACACCATGCAGGCGGAGCGCAAACCGTCGGAGTCGAAGCCGACCAGCGAGGAAAACGAAATGGAGGGCGTGGAGCTGTTCTAAATGGCAAAAACCATACTCATTGTGGATGATTCCACTTCCATCCGGCAGATCGTGTCCTTCACTCTCAAGCAGGCTGGGTTTCAAGTTCTGGAGGGCTCGAACGGACAGGAAGGGCTAACTCAGTTGTCCGCTCAACGGGTGGACCTCATTGTTACCGATCTGAACATGCCCGTGATGGACGGAATCACCTTCGTCAAGCAGGTGCGCAGCCGGCCCGCCACCAAGGGAATTCCGGTATTGATGTTGACCACCGAATCGCAGGATTCAAAGAAGCAGGAGGGCAAGGCGGCCGGCGCCACCGGATGGCTGGTGAAGCCGTTCCATCCCGAAAAGCTGCTTCAAACCATCGCCAGGGTCTTGCCTTGAAATAGAGAGGAATCGGCCATGCAAGTAGACCTCAATCGTTTTCGCGAAACGTTTTTCCAGGAGTCCGCCGAACATCTGGCGGAAATGGAAGCCGGACTTCTGCGCCTGGATCAAGGCTCCTTCGACCCCGAACTCCTCAACGGGATTTTCCGCGCCGCGCATTCTATTAAGGGCGCGAGCGGCATGTTCGGTTTCGAGGACGTAACGCGCTTCACCCACGCCCTGGAAAACCTGCTGGACAGCTTGCGATCAGGCGGGATTCTCGTAACCGGAAAACTCACCGATTTGCTGTTGCGCGCGAATGACTTGCTGCGTGAATTGCTGGCCGCGGCTGCGAGCGGCACTCCCGTCCCGGAGCGGATGCAAGCCGTACTCGAGGAACTGTACGTCATGCAGCGCGCTGAAGGTCCTTCCGGGAGCGAATCTCCGCGCGTCCGCCAATCCGACAGCCCGCCCGCTGCGCCCATCAAGTATCACGTTTATTTCCGGCCTGGCATGAATATTTTCGTGCAAGCCATGGACCCTCTACTGATTTTGCGCGATCTCGCCAAAATCGGCGAATCCGCGGAGGTGGATCTGGATCTGGGACAGTTGCCGGCGCTCGCCGATCTGGATCCCGAGTGCTGCTACCTGGCTTGGAAGCTGCGGCTTGTGACCACCCAGAGCGTGGAGGAGATTCGGGACATCTTCGCGTTTGTGGAAGACGGCGCCGAGATTCGTGTGGAAGTGGACGAATCGAAGCCGGGCGTTGCGGCAGCAGCGGTAGCAGCGGCGCCGGCGCCGGCCGCGGTGGCCGCGGCCCCACCCCGCGATGCTTCCATACGCGTCGCGACCTCGAAGGTGGACAAGCTGGTGGACCTGGTGGGCGAACTGGTGATTGCACAATCCATGGCGCACGAGATTGTCCACAATTTCTCGGGAAATCGCCTGGGGGAGCTGCAGGAAGCCGTGGCCCAGATGGAGCGGCACATCCGCGAGCTGCAAGAGCGTGTGATGAGCGTGCGCATGCTTCCCATTGGCCACATCTTTGGGCGTTTCCCGAGGTTGGTGCGCGATCTTTCCATTCAGCTTTCTAAGAACGTCTGGCTGGAAATGGCCGGCGAAGACACCGAACTCGACAAAGGCGTGGTGGAGCAGATGAGCGACCCTTTGACGCACCTGATCCGCAACTCCATCGACCATGGAATCGAACCGGCCGAAGAGCGAGCCCGGAACGGAAAACCGGAGCAGGGTCTCATCCGGCTGGAAGCTTTCCACCAAGCCGGGAGCGTGATCGTGGAAGTTTCTGACGACGGACGCGGCCTGGATGCCGGGCGCATCCGGCGAAAGGCGATCGAGCGCGGATTGATTTCCGAGAGCGAGGTGCTGAGTGAGGCAGCGATCTGCGATTTGATTTTCAGCGCAGGCTTTTCGACCGCCGAAAAAGTTAGCGATCTCTCCGGCCGAGGCGTCGGCTTGGATGTCGTTCGCAGGAACGTGGAGGCTTTGAACGGTTCGGTGACCCTGGCTGCGCAGCCCGGACAGGGCGCCAAGGTTCGCATTCAACTTCCACTGACGCTCGCGATTCTGGACGGTCTGTCGGTCCGCGTAGGCCAGGAAACCTACGTGCTGCCGCTCGTGGCCATCAGCGAGTCCATTCGGCCGAGAGCGGAACAGGTGAAGACCATTGCCGGCCGGGGCGAAGCGGTGATGGTCCGGGGCGAGGCTCTGCCCCTTTTGAGGCTGCACCGGCTGTTCGAGATAGCAACAGAGATTATAGATCCGTGCCGTGGGCTCACCGTGATCGTGGAGCACGCCGGTCACCGTTTTGCCCTGCTGGTCGATGAGTTACTCGGGCAACAGCAAGTAGTGATCAAGAGCCTGGAGGCGCATTACCGCAAGGTGGAGGGCGTGCTTGGAGCCACCATTCTGGGGGATGGCCGGGCGGCCCTGATCCTGGACGCGGCTGGCCTCGCGCAGATCGCGCGGCGGGCGGCGGATGTACTGGCAGCGTAATGAAATGGAGATCAAAGAAATGGAACAGCGCGAGGCGGCAAGCCATACCGGGGAAGTGAATCAGTTTCTGACCTTCACCCTGGGCGCGGAAGAATACGGCATCGAGATTCTGAAGGTGCAGGAGATCAAGGGTTATTCGGCCATCACGCATATCCCCAACGCGCCGGCGCATGTGAAGGGCGTCATGAATCTGCGCGGCACCGTGGTTCCGGTGGTGGATTTGCGCGCGAAATTCGGGATGGAAGCGGTCGAATACAGCAAATTCACTGTAATCATCGTCGTGATGGTGGGCCAGAAGATCGCCGGGTTGGTGGTGGACGCGGTGAGCGACGTGCTGAACATCCAACAGAGCGAAGTGCGGCCGGCGCCGGATTTCGGTGCTCGCTCGGATACCCGATTCATCAGCGGCGTCGCCAGCATTGGCGACAAGCTGGCGGTGCTGGTGGATATCGATAAATTGTTGACCGAAGAGGAAGTGGCTGCGACCGTGGGAAGCAGTTAGGAGCGTAAATACCATGCAATGGTTTCGAGATCGGAATATAGCAACTAAACTGATTCTGAATTTTGGTCTGCTTGCGCTGCTGATGGGTGGCGTGGGGTACCTGGGGATTCGGGGTATGGCGAGAATTCAGGATCTGCTGCGCGACTTGCATCAGAACCATGCTTTGGGAGTGATGTATCTGGAGCAGGCCAATACCCATTTAACAGCCACCGGCCGATCCATTCGAAGGCTGCAGGTGGCTTCCGATGATGCACAAGAGAAGGAAGCTGAACAAGATCTGCTCTCTCATCGCAAGCAATTTGAAGATAATTTCGAGCAATTTCGCAAGACTTTGCAAACCGATGCGGGCCGGGCGAAGGCGGAAGAAGCTGTAAGGGTATGGCGTGACATGTGCGCCAAGCAGGACGACTTTCTCAACCTGATGCGCCGGAATCAGCGCCAGCAAGCCCTGGCGGATCTGCCGCTATTGGTCTCCGCGGCAGCGCAGGCGGATCATGATGTCGGCGAGCTTTCCAAGATGAAGCAAGCCCTGATGAAGAGTGCCATCGACAACGCCGAGACCACCTTCCAAGCCACCAAGGACACCATGCTAACCATCGTGATCGCGGCCGTGGCGCTGGCGATCGGGCTAGGCATCTTCCTGGGCCGGGTGATTTCGAAACCGCTTGGTCAAATGGTCCAGGTAGCTGGAAAGTTGGCTGCGGGCGAGATGGATCAGAAAATCGACTATCACGGCCGGGATGAAACAGGCCGACTGGCCCAGGCTTTTTCCGAGCAACTCGCCGTGGTGAAGCGCGTGATCTCGGACACCGGAGCGGTGCTCGAGAAAGTAGCGGCCGGGGATCTCACAGTGCGCCTGGAGAGCGACTGTCCAGGCGATTTCGCCCACATCAAGAACTCGCTCAACGCAACGCTCGAAAAGTTGAGTACAGCGATGCTCGAAGTCAGAAGTGCGGCAGACCACGTGGGAGACACCGCACAGCAATTGTCATCGGCCTCGGAAGAGATTTCGAGCGGCGCGCAGGAGCAGGCATCGAGCCTGGAAGAAACCGCGTCGAGCCTCGAAGAAATCAGCTCCACCATCAAGCAGAACGCCGAGAATGCCCGGCAGGCCAGTCAACTGGCGTCCGGATCCCGCGAGGCGGCCGAAAAAGGCGGTGTCGTGGTCAATGCCGCGGTGGCGGCTATGGGTGAAATCAATCAATCCTCCAAGCGTATCGCCGACATCATCACCACCATCGATGAAATCGCGTTCCAGACCAATCTCCTGGCGCTGAATGCGGCTGTCGAAGCTGCGCGGGCGGGTGAACAGGGCCGCGGTTTTGCCGTGGTGGCATCGGAGGTCCGCAATCTGGCGCAGCGCAGCGCGACGGCGGCCAAAGAGATCAAAGGACTGATTCAGGATTCGGTCCACAAGGTGGAGAACGGCTCGGAGCTGGTAGATCGTTCCGGCCAGACGCTGGCCGAGATTCTCCAATCTGTCAAGCGGGTGACGGACATCGTGGCCGAGATAGCGGCCGCTTCGCAGGAACAAGCCACCGGCATCGAGCAGGTGAACAAAGCCACCATGCAAATGGATCAGGTGACCCAGGCCAACTCGGCGCAGACCGAGCAGATGTCTTCCACAGCTCAGGGGCTCAGCACCAGCGCCGAGCAATTGCAGGCACTCGTCGCGCGCTTCACGCTCGAAGAAAGACATCGGGGTAACGAACGGCACCGGCCAGTTCCCCAAAAAGAACGGAAGGCCGCGTCGCGTCCCTCGAATGCCTCGCTGAGGAGCCTGGCGAAAGCTTCTGCTGAGCGGGAGGAAGCCTTCGAGGAGTTTTGAGAAAACAACGCTAAGGACGCCAGAATTCGGAGACAGGAACAAGCGACAGCGGCGCCGGCAGCATCTAGGAGACGAATACAATGCAATGGTTTCGAGATCGTAAGACAGTCACCAAGCTGATGCTTGGCTTTGGGTTGATCGCCGCGCTGATGTGCGTCCTTGGCTTGGAGGGGATTCATAATCTGCAGGTTCTCAACGAACAAACGCGCGATATGTATGAGCATCACGTGCTGGGTCTGAACTACCTCAAGGACGGCCACTTGCAACTGACCACGGCCGGAAAATCCATGCGCAACGCCATGCTGGCCCAGAGTGACGCGGACCTGGAAGTGCGCATTGAGGAGCTCCATAGGGACCGCGATACATTCCTGGCCGATATAGACGCCTTCCAAAAGTGCCTGGTGGTAGACGCAATGAAGGTGAAGACTGTGGCGCTACTCGAAGAATACCGGCTCAATGCCCGCGCCCAGGACAAGGTGATTGACTTGCTCCGGGCGCACCATCGCGAGCAAGGCATCGCTCAGATCGACGCTCTGAACACGCTGCAGAAGAAGCGGGAAGAATTGATGGCGGAGCTGTTGCACGACGAGTTGGACATTATGAAGAAGGCTTCCGCCGATGTGGACGCCAGGGCACGCTCGGCCGAAATCGCCGCCACGGTAATGATGAGCGTCGCGGTACTGCTGGCCATCGCGCTCGGGGTCACCATTGCGCGGATGATCACAAGGCCCCTCGGCCTGATGGTGGAAATCGCCGGAAAGCTGGCGGCCGGCGATGTAAACCACACCGTCGATTATCAGTCCGAAAGTGAATTGGGAAAGCTGGCCGACGCATTTTCCCGCCTGATCGAAACGGTGAAAGCACTGGTGGCCGAAACCGCCGGAATTGTGCAGGCCGCGCGCGAGGGACATCTGGATCGCCGTGGAGACAAGGCCAAGTTTCAGGGCGCCTTCCGGGATCTGGTGCAAGGGATTAACGAAACGCTGGACGCCTTTTGCGCGCCTATCCAGGAAGCCTCGGTGGCGCTTGCCAGAGTGGCCGAGCGGGATCTAACTGCCCGCATGTCCGGCGATTACAAAGGTGACTTCGCCACTATCAAGAACTCCCTGAATTTAGCGGTGGAAAACCTGAATGCGGCGCTGGCCGAGGTGAATAGCTCAGCCCAAAGCGTCTCGGACACCGCGCTCGCCATGTCGTCGTCCTCAGAAGAGATCGCGAGCGGTGCACAGGAACAGGCTTCCAGCCTCGAAGAAACCGCGTCCAGCCTCGAACAAATCAGCTCCACCATCAAGCAGAACGCCGAAAACGCCCGGCAGGC